>JAYTOD010000227.1:0-2578 GCA_043747995.1 Arenimonas sp. | reverse complement strand
GATCTGACTTTAATCCGCGATCGCATGGGCGAGAAGCCGTTGTATTACGGTTATATCGATGGTTGTTTCGTGTTTGGCTCGGAGCTGCGCGCACTAATAGCAGTTTCCTCGCAAAAACCGGATTTCAACACCGATGTGTTTGCGCTATTTCTGCGCTATGGTTATATTCCGCAGCCGTATTCGGCATATAAGGGCATAGCCAAGTTGCCAGCTGGCGCTCTGTTGCGGATGAGTAACAAGAATCTACATCAACAGCAAACACCGGCTACACAAATATACTGGAATCCGGATGATTTTCTGCCGAGCAATGATGCTCATGTAATGGAAGCGGGTGATGCCGTTTCGCAGCTTGAGGTTTTGTTAGAACAATCGGTGAAAGGCCAGATGCTCTCAGAGGTTCCGCTTGGTGCATTCCTTTCAGGTGGCATCGATTCCTCAACCATCGTGGCTTTGATGCAAAAGCACAGTATGAAGCCGATTAAGACGTTTACCATTGGATTTGATAACAAGCAGTTTAATGAAGCCGAACACGCCAAAGCGGTAGCCGCGCATCTTGGTACTGATCATACTGAGTTGTATGTGACCTCACAAGATGCCTTGGCGATTGTGCCGAAACTAGCCAGCATCTACGATGAACCATTCTCGGATAGTTCGCAGATTCCAACGTTTCTTATTTCCCAATTGGCACGCACTAAAGTCACCGTCAGCCTAAGTGGCGATGGAGGCGATGAACTGTTTCTGGGTTATAGCCGCTACCCATTGCTCGCCAATTATTGGCGGATTATGGGTAAATTGCCGGCTGTTTTGCGCCATACAATTTCAGATTGCCTGAAGTTGGTGCCAATGGGCCGCTGGGACGATTTCTTCAAATTGGCCCGGCCGCTGTTATTGCGCACAGCTTATGCATCGGCCAATGGCTGGCGACTATACCGAATTGCCAACATGCTCAGATTGCCCAATGCCAGCGCCTGCTATTTGGAGATGATGTCGCATTGGGACACCAACGCGCATTTAGTAAAAGGCGCGACTACGCTGCCGCACGAAATGGAATCAAGCTTTAATCCGAAGGCCAATGGCTTGATGAAACAAGCCGGGCTACGCGATATGAACAGTTATCTGCCCGACGATATTTTAGTCAAAGTTGACCGTGCCGCCATGGCCAATAGTTTAGAAACGCGAGTGCCGCTATTGGATCATCGTATTGCAGAGTTTGCCCTGTCGCTTCCGCAAGCATTGCACCGCCGCGATGGGCAGAGCAAATGGCTGCTTCGGCAAGTACTATACAAACATGTTCCGAAGGCGTTAATTGATCGTCCGAAAATGGGCTTCGGCGTGCCATTGGCGGATTGGTTACGTGGCCCGCTCAAGGAGTGGGCTGGTGATTTGCTGTCGCGCGAAAATATAGTGCGCAACGGCATGCTCGAGCCGGAGCCGATTGTGGATTTGTGGCAGCGGCATCTAGCGGGCACAACCGATGGGCAGTATCCGCTTTGGAATGTGCTGATGTTGTTGGAGTGGCTGGACAAGGAAAAAAACCGTGAGTAGCGATTTATCTAATTTGCCAACAGAAACAGTTGAAGTTTGCGTGAATTGCAAATTAGGTAATGCGGCACGCGATACTACATTTGAAGATTGGTTGTGCCTTAACCCGCCCTATCAAGTTAGGCGTTGTGTGGGCTGCGCACTTCGCTGGCTTTCTCCGAGACCAACCAGCATTGGCTATGAAAGCGTTTACAGTGCCGAAAATTATTTCACTGTACAAGCTGGCACAGTTGTGGCCTATGAGAATCTGCTTGATGCGCGCATAGCCCACTTTAGGAAGAGATTAGCCACTTTGGACACGTATTTTCCAGGGCAGAGCGTACTCAGTATTTTAGATTACGGAGCTGCAACAGGTGAGTTTGTTGCTAATGCAATCAAAATGGGTCATTCATGTATTGGCGTAGAGTTTTCTTCCGACGCAAGACGTATTGCATTTGAGAAAAATGAAGTTACATTGTATTCATCCGATGAAATACCCGGCGGGCATCCTTTGTTTGATGTCATTCATATGAATCACGTATTTGAACATATGCCAAATCCTACTGAGCATCTTGCTTGGTGCCGTGAGCATTTAGCAGCAAATGGATTGCTAGTTATCGAAGTGCCTCAGCAATTCAATAACCATATTGATCGTCTTAAACGCCTGCTTGGTAGAGGTGGGAAATTTAGCGAGTTTGGCGCTTTTTCATTGCATCACACGTATTATTTCAGTGCTCGAAATCTCGAAGCGCTTCTTGAAAACAATGGGTTCGATGTGCTTCAGCTAACTACTGATGTGGCCGGCCCGCGATTGGGAGGCAAGCAAACGCTAAAAACAATCTTGATTAGCATAATTTCTTGGCTGTCGAATGTGCTATTTAGGGGGGGGGATAATATTGAAGTATTTGCGCGCTCCACAACACCAGTTATTCAATTGTCAACGGCTGAATAGTCAGGGTTGCTGCATGCTTTTCGATTTTTCGATTAACATCAGTAGCGCTCTAGATTTTTCCTTATCACTACTCAGCCACTCTTTGAACCATGGCTTTTTCAATGC
>JAYTOD010000226.1:0-5334 GCA_043747995.1 Arenimonas sp. | reverse complement strand
CGAAATTATTAAAGCATTGAACATCATCCGCGATGACTCGATAGGGCCAGACAGCGTAGACTGGCTTGGTGTACCAATGATGGACCATGCAGAAGTTGTTGGCGGAATTGTCGTTCAAAGCTACGATGATGCGTATAGCTATAGCGAAGAAGATCTGGCTATATTGGCCTATGTGGCACAGCATATATTGAACACACTGCAACGTCGTGATGCACAAGAAGACCTAGAGCAGCGGGTTAGCATGCGCACCTTAGAGCTACAGCAAGAAATTGAGACTCGGCAACGTAGCGAACATTTACAGAAAGCCTTGTTTCGAATTGCAGAGCTTAGCCAAAACAGCGAATCCATCAACTTATTTTATTCATCGGTGCATGGCATTATTACTGAATTACTGCACGCAAAAAACATTTACATTGCTTTTCTTGTCGATGATGGAAAAAATTTGGAGTTCCCCTATTATGTTGATGAGCGAGATAAAGAACATAGTAGTCGCCCATTAGCTCGCGGCCTAACTGAATATATTATCCGGACCGCACAGCCGGCATGTTTTAAACGCAGTGATATCGATATTCTTGAAGCACAGGGTGAAATTATAGTTATCGGTGAAAAGTCTGTCAGCTGGTTAGGTGTGCCGTTATATATTGCAGGCAAAGTAAGTGGTGTTATTGCCTTGCAAAGCTATACGGATGACTATCACTACAAAGAATCAGATAAAGAACTAATGAGCTTTGTAGCCATACATATCGCCAACGCCTTGGAGCGGCGTTTAGCAAATGAGAATTTACGCAACGCTTATATTGAACTTGAGCATCGCGTTATTGAGCGAACACATGAGCTTGCAAGTACAAATGCGGAATTACGCGAACAAATCATGGTACGTGAGCATATTGAACTTACACTTAAACATGAAACACTGCATGACGCGCTAACAGGCCTTCCAAACCGCACCCAACTACTAGAACGCTTAAAGCGTGCATTAAGTATTTATCATCAGGATGCCAGTAAAATATTTGCGGTACTTTTCTTAGATTTAGATCGATTTAAAATTGTTAACGATTCTGTTGGTCATTTAGTAGGCGATCAATTATTAATTGAAGTTGCAAGATGTATAGGTAATTGCATACGCAAGCCCGACTTAATAGCAAGACTGGGAGGCGATGAATTTGCTATAGTGCTGGAAAACATCAAAGACAAGGAATATGTAACGCTGATAGCAGATCGCATTATTCGATTATTTAACACTCCAATGAGGATTGCTGGTAAAGAATTATTTACTTCTGCCAGTATTGGCATTGCCTTTGTTGAAGAACGTTATAGCAAACCAGAGGATTTATTACGAGACGCCGATGTTGCCATGTATCGCGCCAAGGCAAGCGGCCGCAATCGCTATGCTATTTTTGACGAAGGCCTACATGAAATTGCATTTAAGGCGCTTGAGCTAGAAAATGATTTACGCAGAGCGTTGTCACGCAATGAATTCATACCGTATTATCAGCCGATTGCACAATTGAATGATGGAAAAATTATTGGCTTTGAAGCGTTAATCCGTTGGATGCATCCTGTGCGTGGTTTATTAAATCCTTCTGAATTCCTGAGCGTGGCAGCAGAAACGGGTAATTTAGAAGCTATGGATTGGCAAATTTATGAGCAGGTTTGCCATGACCTTCGTGTGCTTTCAACGCATGGCACATACGTTAGCTTAAATGTGTCACCCGTGCATTTACGCGACAAAGCCTTTGCAGAACGTTTTTTAGCCATGCTTGATCGACATCAAGTTAAGTCGCAACACATCCGACTAGAAATTACTGAAGGCGCATTGCTTGAAGATCCGGAGCAAGTACATGCTTGCTTACTCACCCTAAAGCGCTCAGGCATTCATACCTTGCTTGACGACTTTGGCACCGGCTATTCTTCACTGTCGTACTTACATCGCTTTCCATTGAGCGGAATAAAAATCGACCGGTCTTTTGTCAGCGCCTTACTTCAAGGCGAACAAGGTGGCAGTGCGGCCATTATCCGCGCCATCTGCTTAATGGCCGACTCACTTGGCCTGCAAGTGATAGCCGAAGGCATTGAGACCGAAGATCAGCGCCAACAACTGAGTATATTAGGCTTGACTCTTGGGCAAGGCTATTTATTTGCCATTCCTGCCAATTTGCGTGATGTGTGTGTGCGACATTAAGACATGGCTACTTGACTTAAGTCATCCTGAGTCGTATATCCCAATTCTATACTACCCAGAGTCATTCTCTGGAACTGAATATGGACGTCAAGAAACGTGCTGCTTATGCTATTTGTTTTTCAATCATCAGCACATGCGCATTGGCAGTGGAGCCTAGTTCAATTGTAGCTGACTCGGGCAAAGTCCTATTTGATGCGCGCTGGCGTCTTGAGAATGTTTCCGACGATACCTTCACCCAAAACGCTTTGGCAAATACCATACGCGCGCGTTTTGGCTATCGCACCGCATCGTATAGTGGCTGGAGTGCTTTAATCGAGCTGGAAGGCACGCAGCATTTGTTCAATGAAGATTTCAATAGCACGGCAAACGGACAAACCGCATATCCTACTGTTGTAGATCCGGATAATACCGAACTTAATCAATTCTATGTACGCTATGCGCCTTCGGCGGATACCGGATTCAATATTGGACGGCAGCGTATGCAATGGGATAACCAACGTTTCTTTGGTAATGTAGGTTGGCGGCAAAACGAACAAACCTTTGATGGAATAGATTTTCAACACAAATTCAAAAATGGCTTGGTCGTCCGATACGATTATCTCGATCGTGTGCAACGCGTTAACGGCACTGATAATCCGAATATTGATTTAGCGCGCTGGAAACTCAACACGAATTTGTTTGGCTTGAGTCACAAACTTGGGCCTGGCACACTATCGGCATATGGGCATTTTATTGAAAATGAAACATTGCCATTAAATTCGCATCGCAATATTGGCGTTCGCTATGTAGCAAAGCTTGACGCACCGGATGCGCTGGGGTGGCTTGCTACTGCAGAATACGCTAAGCAAGACAGTTATGCGCGCGGCAAAGATGCTATTGATGCCGATTACCTTTTTCTAGAAGGTGGCTTGGTATGGAAAGCCAATACTTTTAAAGCGGGATGGGAACAGCTTGGTGGCGATGGCAGCTACGGCTTTGCCACGCCCTTTGCTACTTTGCATGCTTTCAACGGCTGGGCAGATCGCTTCTTAAGCACTCCCGTGAATGGGTTACAGGATAGCTATTTAAGTTGGAATCGAAGGTTCGGAAAAATAAATGCTAGCGTGGCATGGCATGATTTTAAGTCTGATCACCTCAGTATCCATTATGGCCAAGAACTGGATGCATCGCTTGGCTATGCATTCAATAATCATTGGAATGGCTTACTGAAAATTGCCGACTATCAAGCCCAAGATATTGGTTTTGATGCCACCAAGACATGGTTGAGCATGGAATATATTTATTGATATGCATGTTGTGCAGGGGCAGGTCAATTGCCGCCCTGCAGATATACCCATTTGTGTAGGGGCGGCCCGATGTGGCCGCCCTGTCGATGCGAACAATATACCAAGGGCGGTCCGATGTGGCCGCCCCTACATGCGTTCCCGGCTCTGCAACTGCTGCGGGTTCTGCCTGATGTAAAGCGCGATATGTTGTCGTTCGTTATCGGAGCGGATAATCCGTTCGTAATACCCTCGTTGCCACAGCCGTTTATTGAAGCCTGGCATGATTCCAGCTTTAACGTTACGGATATAGGCATTGCTAGTCATAGTCTTGAACCAATTCAGCATGCTGGTTAATCCGTCAGGGCCGCGATTGCCGGTCATATTAATCTCGATGATTCCATGAATATGATCCGGCATCACGATGAATTCGCCTACGCCTGCATTGGGGAATCGGTTAGGTAGTTCGCTCCACCAATACTCGACCATTTTACCAGCTGCAATTTGCCGCATCTGACCGCCATGGACATCTCCGAATAGCATCGCCCTGTCTTGCGTACATACCGTTATAAAATAGGAATTTGGGTTTATATAATCAAAGCCAACCAAGCGCATAGATCTACGGTGATGGATATCTGGATTGAACATGATGTTATTTCATGATGGGACTCAATCTACTTTCCATCATCTCACACCATTTATCTGTAGGAATATTCCTGTTTATCAGTAGGGGCGGCACGATGTGACCGCCCTGTCGATGCGAACAATATACCAAGGGCGGCCACATCGGGCCGCCCCTACTTCAACAACTCTTTCTTCACTGCTGCGATAAACTCAGGCTCTGGTTGCATGCCCATTTTCTCGGTACGAGCGATGATGCGGCCTTGCGCATCAATTAGAATTATCACGCTGGTGTGATTGAAATCGCCACCTTCCAATTCGCGGTAGCGAATGTTTAGAAGAGCAGCAATGGAACGCACATCTTTTTCATTGGTACGAGCAAGTATCCACTCATTAGGATTTAGCTTGCGCTTGACCATCAGCGCTTGTAGTACTTTCGGAGTGTCTTTTTTTGGATCGATGCTGACCATCAGCACGCCAAGCTTAGTTTGCTCTTGCTCACTCAAATTATGTTGCACAGCTAAAGCGGTATCAATAATCAGCGGACACATATACGGGCAAGAGCTGTAAAACATACTGACCAAACGCGGCTTGCCAGCAAGTTCTTTCAGCGCAATGGTTTTGCCATTTTGCTCGGTAATATGAGCGTTTAATTGCCAAACTGAATCAGCTGGCAATGTTGCATTTGCTGACGATGTGGCAAACATCAATGCAAAAATAATTAGCGCAATTTTGTTTTTCATAATCACCTCAATGACTATCACGGGCGCAGCGGAAACCTAGATTGGATGTACTGTTTACCGCTTCAAGCGAAGACAGCATCGCCACGCGCATCATCACCGCATAGTTTTCACGATCTTCCATTGACAGCGCACCTGCGCCACAGAATTTAGCTTTATCCGGATCTGATTGAGTACGGTTATCACCAGAAACCAGCATCGCAGAGTAATCCTCGGTCCATTCCCAAATCAAGCCGTGCATATCCTGCACGCCATAAATATTGGCGGGTGATTGAGCCACAACAGAAAGTGGCATTGTAGCCGGTTTGGCATACCAACTTAGAATACTTTCGAGCCAAGCAGGATCTTTGCGAGCATCGCGACGAGTGCTATCGGCAGCGGCCGCATATTCCCACTCTAACCATGTTGGTAACCGTGCGTTATGGCTTTCGCAATAGGCGCTGGCTGCAAACCAGCTAACGTGCACCACTGGCTGATTAGGCAAGGCTTTATTGCCAAGAATTAGTGGGCTTTGCCAATGACTCAGATA
>JAYTOD010000225.1:0-2928 GCA_043747995.1 Arenimonas sp. | reverse complement strand
ACCGTGAGCGTAGAGCTTGCAACAGCACCCAAGGTAATCACAATAATTTCCGCTGATAATATAAAATCCGTGCGGATGGCGCCTTTTATTTTATCTTTTTCAAACTGCACGAGATCAAGCGACAGATCGCTGACTGCCTCAACTAACTCTTGGTAATGCGCTTCGTCTTCACTTCGCTTATTCAGAAATTTATGCACTAATTTTTCTGACCCTTCAAAGCAAAGGTATGCACCGCCAACCAGTAGCAAGGGAATAATCAGCCATGGTATAAGCGCGCTGATTAACAACGCCGATGGCACAAGGATGAGTTTATTGAGAAATGAACCTTTGCAAACCGCCCATACCACCGGTAATTCACGGTCGGCGTTTACGCCGCTAACTTGCTTTGCGTTCAACGCCAAATCATCGCCGAGCACGCCGGCAGTTTGTTTGGCAGCAATTTTAGTCATCACTGTCACATCATCCAGCAAGGTGGCAATGTCGTCGATTAAGGCGAGCAAACTGGAACCGGCCATGGGCACTATCCTTAAAAAAACCCGCCAAAGCGGGTTTTAGGTGGTGCCGAAAACAGGAATCGAACCTGCGACCCCCTCATTACGAATGAGATGCTCTACCAACTGAGCTATTTCGGCGATAGTTAATTTTACGGTTTTTGGCTGTATAGCGCAATGGAAACTAGTCAACCAGCTTGATGCGTAGCTCTTTCGGCAAAGCGAACACCATGTTCTCAGGCTCACCATCTAGCTCCCGCACGCTAGCGCCGCTTAGCGTCTGCAAATGTGTGATAACACCTTGTACTAGCACCTCCGGCGCAGAAGCACCTGCCGTCACGCCAATGTTCACAGCACCTTGCAGCCATTGGCTGTTGATGTCTAGTGCACCGTCTATCAGATAAGCGCGCGCACCATTTTTCTCAGCCAATTCTCGCAGTCGATTAGAATTCGAACTATTCACAGAACCAACCACAAAAATCAAATCACATTGCATAGCTAACTCACGCACAGCATCTTGTCGGTTTTGTGTGGCGTAGCAAATATCATCGTGCTTAGGGCCCAGTATTTTCGGGAAGCGTTCCCGTAGCGCGTTGATGACATCACGCGTTTCATCTACCGATAAAGTGGTTTGTGTTGTATAGGCAAAGTGCTCGGGTTGGCTAACAATCAATGTCATTGCATCTTGAATATTCTCCACCAAATAAATTTTCCCGAGCGCACCTTCACTCAACCACTGCCCCATAGTGCCTTCCACTTCTGGGTGACCTTCATGACCAATAAGCACCACATCTCGGCCAGCGCGACAATGTCGAATAACTTCTATATGCACTTTAGTGACCAGTGGACATGTGGCATCAAACACCTTCAAACCGCGCGCTTCAGCTTCTAAGCGTATTGCTTGCGATACACCATGCGCACTAAAAATAACCGTTGCACCTGCTGGCACTTCGTCTAGCTCTTCCACAAATATGGCGCCGCGGCTACGCAAGTCATTCACCACGAATTGATTATGCACCACTTCATGACGCACATAGATGGGCGCGCCTAAAGAGTCTAATGCACGATTCACAATTTCAATAGCGCGATCAACACCAGCACAAAAGCCACGCGGATTAGCCAAAACAATATTCATGGTGTGCTCGGCTTTTTATCAGAATGAAAACTAAACACAATCAGCAAAACTGCGGCAATGGATATAGCAGAATCCGCTAAATTGAATACTGGCCAATGAAAATTATTCCAATACCAATGCACGAAATCGATGACATAGCCAAAACGCACACGATCAATTAAATTTCCTAAAGCGCCGCCAATAATCAACGCCAATGGCAATGCAGTTCGCCAATCGTTACACGCGGTTTTTTTCAACATGAACACGCATACTACAGAAATTATAATCGCCAAAAGACTGAAAAACCATTTCTGCCAACCGCCGGCATCGGCTAAGAAACTGAATGCCGCACCGGTGTTATGTACCAGCGTCCAATTCCAGAACCCGGGAATCACTTCAACTGGCTGCATATACTGCAGTTTTGACAATGCCCACAGCTTAGTTAGAAAATCTGCGATGACAATTACAAAAGAAAGCCAAAGCCAATGTAATGCATGGAGTTTTTTAGCGTTCATTAAAAATATCTCCGCAGTTCACCAGCACCATTCACATTACTGATGCAGCGTTCACACAATTCCGGGTCATGCGGGTCTAGGCCAACACTTGCAACATAATGCCAGCAACGCACACATTTATTATGTGTGGACACAATTGCCAGAATTTTAAACGCATTGCCTTCAACAGCTATTGCTTGTTCAGGTGCAGCCAGCGCTGGTTTAATAACCAGTGCTGAGTTGATAAACAAGAAGCGCAATTCATCTTCAACATCAGGCAAACTGGCTAGAGTAATATTGTCGGTATAAATGCTGACCTCGGCCTGCAAAGATGAGCCGAGCTTACCATCAGCACGCATTGGCTCAAGTACCTTGCTGACCGCATCACGCATGCTTAGAAGCTGCTGCATCAGCTCGCTATCAGCCAGCAAATAAGTACCTTTTGGCGGCAGCAATAAATCTAAGCCAGCATTATCAGCGTTGAATACCACGCTACCCTCATAGCCAGGAATTTGCTGCCAAATCTCTTCGGCAGTGAAGCTGATAATCGGTGCCAGTGCTCGCACTAGCATATGCACAATGGCATACATCGCAGTTTGTGCGGAGCGCCGGCCATGGCTATCAACCTGCATGGTGTAAAGGCGATCTTTAGTCACATCCAAATACAGTGCACCCATTTCGTTGGTGCAAAAATTTTGCACACTGGTAACCACTCTGGCGAAATCATAATCATCATACGCTTGCGTAACACGATCATGCAGCTGTCGTGTTTTCGCCATCGCCCACTGATCAAGCAGTAAACAATCTTCAGGCTTCAATGCGTGCTGTG
>JAYTOD010000224.1:0-5085 GCA_043747995.1 Arenimonas sp. | reverse complement strand
GAGCCAGCAACCCGCAAACCGCGTCGTCCGCGCCGCAAGCCGGTGGATTGGACGCAGCCAAACCCAGCGCCGACCGCTACAGCAAACGTTAAGAATCTAAAGCCCTCTGCAATCAAGCGCATAGGCTCTAAAATAAAATCTTGGTTTAGCCCCTCGAAGTCCAAGCATTAATACGGCAAACTAGTGGTGATTTCCTAGGAATGACACAATGACTCTTTTGCGCTTTGACAGCGTCAGTAAAAAATATCCGAGTGGTCATTTGGCCTTGGATGAACTGAGCTTTTCAGTGCAGGCTGGCGAAATGGTCTTTATCACTGGCAATTCCGGCGCGGGCAAAAGCACCCTGCTGAAATTGGCGCATCTTTCCGAGCGGCCAACGCAAGGTGCAGTTTGGTTTAACGAAAAAAATCTCAACAAAGTGCGCGGCAGGCATGTTGCTCTGCACCGCCGTTCTTTAGGCGTTGTGCACCAAGATCATTGTTTGTTATTGGATAAAAGCGTGTTTGATAATGTTGCCCTGCCCTTGCTGATTGCCGGTATTGAGCCTAAGCAAATAAAGCAACGTGTGCACGAAGCACTTGAGCGGCTTGGTTTGCTTGATCGTGCGCAGACCAAATCCACTGAATTATCAACCGGCGAGCAACAACGCGTTGGCATTGCGCGCGCGATTGCCACTCAGCCCACAGTGTTGCTGGCTGACGAACCAACCGGCAATCTTGATCCGGGCCTTGCCGCGGATATTATGCAGATGTTGGTGAGCTTAACCAAACAAGGCACCGCAATAATCATTGCCAGCCATGATTTATCTTTAGTAAAACGCATGAAAAAAAGGGTGTTGGTTATCGACAAAGGCCGCTTGATGGACGATATTTCGCCCGAGGAACTAGCCGATGAATAAGCCTACACACTATTCGGCATTTTCTGCCTGGCGCGCCCAGCATGCGTTGGCATTTGCTAGTAGCTTTTTGCGGTTGCTTAAGCGGCCATTTTCGAGCGCCTTATCACTCAGCGTAATGGCCATCGCCTTGTCTTTGCCATTGGCCTTGGGTTGGTCCTTAATGCAGATGCAGCAATTATCGGCGAGCGTGCAAAGTTCGCGTGCCATCAATGTTTTTTTTAAGCCAGACATCAGTTTTGAGCAAGCTAAAATACTGGCTGCGGCATTCGAAAGCAATCCTTCGGTAGCCAGTGTGCAGCTTAAATCGCCGGAACAAGGCCTGAAAGATTTTCAGCAAAGCAGCCAGCTCGCTAAAGCGGTTAGCTTGCTTGGTAAAAATCCCTTGCCGGTGCTGATGATTATCGAACCTAAAGGCGATGAAAGCCAATTATTGACTCAGCTACAAGCCATGTCGCAAGCCGAACACATCCAACATGATGCACTTTGGCAACAGCGCTTAAATGCATGGTTGCAATTTGGTCAGCGTTTATTGATTGCTTTAGCCGCTATTTTTGCTTTAGGTGCCGTGCTAGCGGTGGCTAATAATATTCGTTTAGATATTGCCACGCGCGAACAAGAAATTGCAGTGTTGCAACAGCTCGGTGCAACCGATAGCTATATTCGCCGGCCATTTTTGTATATCGGTGCTTTACTTGGCTTGCTATCCGGGCTACTCGCTTTAGTGCTATTACTGTTGGCTTCGCAATACATTCAACCCAGTATTACCGCTTTGATTAGTAGCTATGGCAGTAGCTTCACTTTCGCACAAGCACCCTTGTGGCTAATTCCAGCAGTGCTTGCCAGCGCCATTGTATTGGGAATTATTGGCGCATGGTTAGCGGCTGGCCATCATTTACGCGCAACTCGGCCAGTTGATTTATGAGTGCATTAGCTTTTCTGCCAATGGATTTGCAGCACCCGCATCTGGTGGTGGTGGATGGTTCAAAACTGGTACGTAAATTACTGACTGGCATGATGTCTAAAACATTGCCAAACGCAGTAGTGTCTGAGTGTGAAAATGGTGAGCAAGCAAAAAAAATCTTGCTTGAGCAACCTGTGCATTTACTGGTTACCGCGCTGGTTTTGTCGGATATGGATGGCACCGATTTAGCGGCCTTCGCGCGTGAACAAAGCACACAATCGTATTTCCCGATTATTGTGGTTTCCGCCGAAGTGCAGGAACGCCTTGAGCAACGTAGCTTAAGCCAACATGTCACCGATTATTTCGATAAAACCTGGGGCATGGAGGCATTGGCTTCGTTTATCAAAGGTTATATTGCACCAGAACAAGAAGCCGGTGGCAATGTGTTGTATATCGAAGATAGCCGAGTGGTAGCAGCCGCTACTTTGCGAATGATGAAAAAGCATAGCTTAGAGGTTCAGCATGTGGTTAGCGTGGAAGATGCGTTGCTGTTGATTGAAAAAATCCGTGAAGACCAATTGCCGTTGCCCGATATTGTGCTTAGTGATGTGTATTTGAAGGGCCATTTAACCGGCATGGATTTGTTGAAGCTATTACGGCAAGACATGAACATTAGCAAAAAACAATTACCGGTGGTGGTGATGACTGGCGATGCCGACCCGCGCAACCAACAACAATTACTTGAGTTAGGCGCCAATGATCTCGTGCAAAAACCTATTGAAGAACGCCTGCTGATTACCAAGCTGATGTTTCAGTTGCGCATGGGGCAACGAAGTCGCCGAACTTAGTATGAGCGAGAGCGGGCGCTTGAATCCATCGTGGCAAAGTCGATTAGGCAGCTATTTAGAAACTGAGCCAATGCAAGGCTTAGCACAATTTCTGCGTGATGAAAAAGCCCGCGGCAAAATTATTTACCCGCCAAACGCCGAACTGTTCGCTGCCTTTAATGCTACCGAGTTTGAGTCAGTGCGCGTGATTATCTTAGGCCAAGATCCGTATCATGGTCCGGGCCAGGCGCATGGCTTAAGTTTTTCGGTACCTGATGGCATGCCGCCACCGCCGTCTTTAGTTAATATTTTTAAGGAACTTGAACGCGAATCTGGCAAACCCAAGCCAAGTGCTGGCAATTTAACGCCATGGGCCACGCAAGGTGTGTTGTTACTGAATGCCGTGCTCAGTGTTGAGAACGCCAAGCCAGGTTCGCACCAAAACAAAGGATGGGAAGCATTCACCGATTTCGTTATTAAAACTTTAGCTGATGAGCGCGAAAATTTAGTGTTTATGTTATGGGGTGCGTATGCACAGGCCAAAGGTAAATTTATCGATTCACGGCGGCATTGCGTGTTGCGTGCACCGCATCCTTCGCCGCTTTCGGCATACCGCGGGTTTATCGGTTGCGGGCATTTTTCTGTGGCAAATCGCTACCTACAAGGCCGAGGCCTTGCCAAAATTGATTGGAATATTTAGTAAATAAATATTAATATCAATAAGATATATGTGTTTATAGAATCCCTAACGGCAGATAAATGGAACTTTTTTCAGCTGTTAGCACTCTAAGCCCTAGAGTGCTAAACTAACAATTATGAGCGAGAATAAAATGACCACTAAAGCCTTAATTGGCCAAAGCCTGCCGATTCCCAGTGCGCTGGGTTCTTTGGATGCCTATATCTCGGCGGTTAACCGTGTGCCAATACTGACTGCCGAAGAAGAGCAGCAACTAGCGCGTGCGTTTCGTGACGATGAAAATCTTGAGGCCGCCAGATCGTTGGTGATGTCGCATTTGCGTTTCGTGGTGTATGTGGCGCGCGGCTACCAAGGCTATGGCTTGGGCATGGGCGATTTAATTCAAGAAGGCAATATTGGTTTGATGAAAGCCGTGAAGCGTTTCGACCCCGACCAAGGCGTGCGTTTGGTGAGTTTTGCCGTGCATTGGGTTCGCGCCGAAATGCATGAATTCATTCTGCGCAACTGGCGCATTGTGAAAGTGGCCACCACCAAAGCGCAGCGCAAATTGTTCTTCAATCTGCGTAAATCGAAAAAGCGCTTAGGCTGGATGAATGCCGCCGAAGTGCGCACCATTGCCAAAGATTTAAATGTGTCTGAGCGCGAAGTGTTGGAAATGGAATCGCGCCTGTCAGGCCGCGATATCACCTTTGATGCGCCCGATGATGATGATAATGATCATGCTCCGCCATCGCCGTCGGCGTATTTGGTTGCCGCCAATGCCGACCCAGCGCTTGCCTACGAACGCGGCAATCACGAAAATAACCAAATGGATTTAATGCGCGAAGGATTAGCGGGCTTGGATAAGCGCTCGCGTGAAATTTTGCAGAAGCGTTTCTTGGCCGAAAACAAAGCCACCCTGCACGATTTAGCCGATCAATACGGCGTATCCGCTGAACGTATTCGCCAGCTTGAAGCCAATGCGTTGAAGAAAATGAAAGCGCTATTTATAGCGTGATGACTACCCCGGCGCTATGCGCCACCCCTTCAAACTGAAGGGGAATAACATGTAAGGGCGAATAATTATTCGCCCTTTTTGTTTATGCATTATTCTGGAATTGGGCGAACACAAGGTTCGCCCCTACCTGTTCGGAATTAAATATCTGCCTCAGCCGCACGTACTGTGTGTGCCAATTTTTCGATTTTGCCAGCACGTACCGCTGGAATGGTTTTTGCTAGTAAGGCGCAGGCTGCTAAGGTCCAAACAATCAGTGCGCCGCTTGGTAAATCTAAAAGCGCTGATAATACCAAGCCTGAGGCATAGCCTGCGGCACCTATGGTGTAGGCGGCAATTAAGCGAGATTTTCCATTCATGCCGGCAGTGGCCAAAGCCGGAATAATTAAGCTAGCAAACACTAAATACACGCCCACTAATTGCACTGAGGCGGTAATGGCGAGCGCGAATAGGCCGTAAAACCACAGACCGGCTAATTGTCCTTTTCGCCAAATCATAAAACTCAATAGCAATACCGACAGCACAGCAGCTGGAATTAACTGGCTGAAACTGACCCACAGAATCTGCCCTACCAGTAAATCTTTCAAATGCTCGCCGCCTCGCGGATTATTGGAAAGCAGCAAAATACCACCGGTAGCGGCCAATACGAACAGCGTACCAATTAAAGGCTCTTGGTAATCTGGCCAACGTTTATCGGTCCAGGCCAATAAGCCCGCGCCAGCCAATGCCGCGGCTGCTGCGGCGAGCTGCACGCCCAAGCCGTGTTCA
>JAYTOD010000223.1:0-6624 GCA_043747995.1 Arenimonas sp. | reverse complement strand
CTATATTGAAGAACTGTACGAGCAGTATCTGCTTGATTCAAACAGTGTTCCTAGCCAGTGGAAAAGCTATTTTGAAGGTTTTCAAGGCGCTAACGATGTACCACACTCGGCCGTTTTAGCCTCTGTTCAAGCGCAAGCAAAGCTAGCTCGGCATAGCCTTGGCAATGGCGATGAAGAATTAGCCCGCAAACAAACTGCAGTCGGCAAGCTAATTACTTCATATCGCTCACGCGGCCACTTGAATGCGCATCTTGACCCGCTAAGCATGATGGCTACACCCGCGTCGCCCGATTTAGACATTGCATTCCATGGTTTAAGCCAAGCCGATTTAAATCTGGAGTTTTCAGCCAATACATTTTTTGGACCAGCCAAACTTAAATTATCTGACTTGCTTGAGCGCTTGAAAAATACCTATTCCGGTGCTGTTGGCGTGGAATTCATGCACATCAGCGACACCGAACAACGGCACTGGATACAACAACGATTAGAATCCGCGCAAAGCCGCTTACAAGCCGACAACACACAACGCCAACATATTCTTGAACGTTTAACGGCGGCAGAAGGCTTAGAGCGCTATTTACACACTAAATATGTTGGGCAAAAACGCTTCTCGCTTGAGGGCGCTGAAGCGCTGATTCCACTCATGGATCATCTCATTCAACACGGTGGCCGCAAAGGCGTGAAAGACGCCATCATCGGCATGGCGCATCGTGGCCGTTTAAATGTATTGGTCAATACACTTGGCAAACCACCGCACAAGCTGTTCGCTGAATTTGAAGGTCGCTTCGATCACCCCGATACACCAGAGCATTCCGGTGATGTGAAATACCATATGGGCTTCTCAGCCGATATTGCTACTGACGGAGGACCAGTGCATTTAGCTTTGGCATTCAATCCTTCGCACCTGGAAATTGTTGCGCCCGTGGTTGCAGGTAGCGTGCGCGCTCGCCAAATGCGTCGCCAAGACGATACCCGTTCGCAAGTGTTGCCGATTGTGATTCATGGCGATGCGGCGTTTGCCGGGCAAGGCGTTGTGATGGAATTATTCCAGATGTCGCAAGCACGTGGTTTTGCGGTAGGCGGCACAGTGCATATCGTTATCAACAATCAAGTGGGGTTCACCATTTCGCGCCCCGATGATGCACGCTCAACACTGTATTGCACCGACCCAGCTAAAATCGTTGGTGCGCCGGTGTTGCATGTTAATGGCGACAACCCAGAAGCTGTGGTTTTCTGCGCTGAGCTGGCATTTGATTACCGGCAAAAATTCGGCCGAGATGTAGTCATCGATTTAGTCTGCTATCGTCGCCATGGCCATAACGAAGCTGACGAACCGGCAGCCACGCAACCAATGATGTATCAGAATATCCGTGCTCGCAAAACCACACGCGAGTTATACGCCGAACAATTAGCGGCAAGCAACGTGGTATCGGAAGCCGACAGCAAAGCTATGGTGGATGCGTGCCGAGATAAACTCGATAAAGGTGAAGTAACCACCAATGTTGCAGTTGCGCAGAAAGATCCATTTGCCGTTGATTGGACGCCTTGGCTGAATGGCTCGCTTAAGCAACACGTAAAAACTGGCTTAGCGCAGTTTTCATTGGAAAGCTTGGCAAAGAAAATCAACAACCATCCCGATGCATTAAAGCTGCATGCACGGGTTGCAAAAATTTATGAAGACCGCCGCAAAATGCTAGCCGGTGATTTAGACATGGATTGGGGCTTTGCCGAAAACCTGGCCTACGCCAGTTTACTAACTGAAGGCTATCGCCTACGTTTAGTTGGCCAAGATGCTGGGCGTGGCACATTCTTCCATCGGCATGCCATTTTGCATGATCAAAATAATGGTGATGCTTATATGCCATTGCAGCAATTTGTCAAACATCCAAGCCACGCCATCATCATTGATTCATTATTGTCTGAAGAAGCGGTCATGGCTTTTGAATATGGCTATTCCACCGCCGAGCCAATGACGCTCAATATTTGGGAAGGTCAATTTGGCGATTTCGCCAATGGCGCGCAAGTAGTCATCGATCAATTCATCACCTCGGGCGAAGCCAAATGGGATCGCTTATGTGGCTTGGTATTGTTTTTGCCTCACGGTTATGAAGGCCAAGGCCCAGAACACAGCTCTGCCCGCTTAGAACGATTCTTACAATTATGCGCGCTGAATAATATTCAAGTCTGCACACCCACCACACCTGCGCAGATGTTCCATATGTTGCGCCGTCAAATGCTTCGGGCAACTCGCAAACCATTAGTGGTGATGACACCCAAATCAATGCTGCGTCATAAACTTTCTGTTTCTCGCATGGACGATTTAATCGATGGAACATTCCAAGAATTAATTCCAGACAAGCACTGCAAAGCACCAGCCAAAGCCACGCGTGTGGTAGTTTGCGCCGGGAAAGTGTATTACGACTTAATTGAAACGGCTACTGAAAAGAAATTAGATAATGTGGCGATTGTACGAGTTGAGCAATTGTATCCATTCCCACGTGAAGCCTTGATTGCCGAACTCGGGCGTTTCGGCAATGCTAGTGATGTATTTTGGTGTCAGGAAGAGCCTCAAAATCAAGGCGCCTGGTATCAAATTCAACACCATTTGCGTAGCTGTATAACCGATAAGCAAACCCTGCATTATGCCGGTCGCGCCCGTTCTGCCGCGCCAGCATGCGGCCACGCAAACACTCACGCCGCCGAACAATCCCAATTAATAGCTGATGCCTTAGTCAATTCCGGCAAACGCGATTTCACCCATGAATAATCCAGAAGGCCACTTTTATGAGCATTGAAGTTAAAGTTCCTGTTTTGCCTGAATCCGTATCGGATGCCGTTATTGCAACCTGGCATAAAAAAGTTGGCGATAGTGTTCGCCGCGATGAAAACCTGATTGATCTCGAAACCGATAAAGTGGTGCTGGAAGTGCCTTCGCCGGTTGATGGCGTGCTGAAAGAAATTAAATTCGAAACCGGCGCTACGGTTACCAGCTCACAAGTGATTGCGGTTATCGAAGAAGGCGTGGTTACTGCTGCGCCACCGCCAGCCGCGAATGCAGATGCTGTGAAAGCAGCAGTAGTAGCTGCTCCTGTTGCCAAAGTCGATACCAGCAGCTTGCCACCAGGTGCCGCCAATTACGCCGCTCGCAACGATGTGAATCCTGCCGATGTTTCGGGCACGGGCCGCGCTGGCCGCGTTACTAAAGAAGATTTGGTCAAGCACGTTACATCCGGCGGCGGTGCTCGCCCTGAACAACGTGTACCTATGACACGTATCCGCCAGCGCATTGCTGAGCGTATGATGCAGTCGAAAAACTCTATTGCTATGCTAACTTCCTTCAACGAAGTGAACTTAAGCAAAGTAATGGCTATGCGTAAAGAACTGGGCGAACCGTTCGAAAAAACCCACGGCATCAAACTCGGCTTCATGAGCTTCTTCGCCAAGGCGGCCGCTAATGCCTTACAAAAATACGGTGTCGTCAATGCCTCGGTGGATGGCACCGAAGTGATTTATCACGGCTTTGCCGACATCTCGATTGCAGTTGCTACTGAAAAAGGCTTGGTCACGCCGGTCTTGCGTAATGTGGAAAACATGAGCTTTTCCGATATTGAAGGTGCAATTGCCGGTTACGCCAAACAAGCGCGCGAAGGCGGTCTGAAATTAGAAGATTTGCAAGGCGGCACTTTTACCATCACTAATGGCGGCACCTTCGGTTCATTGATGTCCACACCAATCGTCAACCCGCCACAGTCGGCTATTTTGGGCATGCATGCGATTAAAGAGCGCCCAATTGCCGAAAATGGCCAAGTAGTTATCGCTCCGATGATGTACATCGCCTTGTCGTATGATCATCGCATCATTGATGGCAAAGATGCGGTGTTGTTCTTGGTGGACATCAAAAACCAATTAGAAAACCCGCATCGCATGTTGCTTGGTCTGTAATCAATTTTTAAGGTTTAACGTATGAGCACTGAATATGATGTTGTAATTATTGGCGCCGGCCCTGGTGGCTATGTAGCGGCTATCCGCGCGGCGCAATTGGGCTTAAAAACCGCCTGCGTTGATGACTTCATCGGCAAGGATGGTAAACCGGCCTTAGGTGGAACCTGTTTAAATGTTGGTTGTATTCCATCGAAAGCCCTATTGGACTCATCACGTCAATACCATAACTTAACGCACAATTTTGCCGTACATGGCATCAGCGCTGACAATGCCAAAATCGACATTGGCACCATGATTAGCCGCAAAGATAAAATCGTCAAACAATTCACTGGTGGCATCACGCAACTTTTCAAAGCCAATAAAGTTACCGCTATTGCTGGCTATGGCACACTAAAACCAAACCGCGTGGTGTCCATCAAAGCACAAGATGGCTCTATCAGCGAAATCACCGCTAAGCATGTGATTTTGGCATCTGGCTCTTTGCCTATTGAATTACCGTTCGCAAAATTCAATGGCGATACCATTCTAGATAACGCCGGTGGTCTGGATATTAATACCGTTCCAAAACGCTTAGGTGTAATTGGCGCTGGCGTCATCGGCTTAGAACTTGGTAGTGTATGGAGTCGTCTAGGCTCAGAAGTCACTATTGTAGAAGGCTTGCCAGAATTCTTGAGCGTTGTAGATGCAGATATTGCCAAAGCTGCCGCCAAAGAATTCAAGAAACAAGGCTTAGATATACGTTTAGGTGCGAAATGCACCGCTACCGAAGTGAAAAAAGATGGTGTGCATTTACATTATACTGACGCAGCTGGCGAACAGATTTTAGTGGTCGATAAACTGCTCGTTGCCGTTGGCCGTAAGGCAAATACGCATGGCTTGTTGGCCGACGGAACCGGCGTGCAAGTGGATGAACGCGGCCGTATTGTGGTTGATGCACACTGTAAAACAAACGCCGAAAATGTATGGGCAATTGGCGACTGCGTACGAGGCCCAATGTTGGCGCACAAAGCATCTGAAGAAGGTATTGCAGTTGCTGAGTTAATCGCTGGATTGCCAGGTCATGTAAATCTTGATACCGTACCATGGGTCATTTACACCGAGCCTGAAATTGCGTGGGTTGGTAAATCTGAAGCACAAGTGAAAGCCGAAGGCACACCCTATAAAGTTGGCACATTTCCATTCGCCGCTGTTGGGCGAGCTGTAGCCATGAACGAACCTGCAGGATTAGTTAAAGTGATTGCACATGCAGAAACCGATCGTATTTTAGGCTTGCATTTGTGTGGCCCAAATGTGTCTGAATTAGTGCATGAAGGTGTAGTTGCTATGGAATTCAATGGCTCAGCTGAAGATTTAGCACGCATCTGTCACGCACACCCATCTTTAAGCGAAGCTGTGCACGAAGCTGCTTTAGCGGTTGATAAACGCGCTATACATAAAGCAAACTAGTCCCATGACTACGGAAACTGTAAGTCCAATCCGTCATGTTTCCGACACCGCGCTTTGGGTTGCTGTGTATCGCGCGATGGAAAGCGAACGCCCTGATGCCTTATTCCATGACCCCTATGCGCGCCGCTTAGCAGGTGAGCGTGGCGAAGCGATTGTAGACACAATGCCGCTTGGTAAGCAGATGAGTTGGGCAATGGTAATCCGCACCGCAGTAATGGACGAAATGATTATGCGCTGCATACAACAAGGCGCTAAAACGGTTTTGAATTTAGCTGCTGGCCTTGATACGCGCGCTTATCGTTTGGCATTGCCAGCTGATTTGCATTGGATTCATGTCGACTTTCAACCAATGATCGACTATATGCAAGAACACTTATCGGGCGAAACTGCGCGTTGCCATTTAGAGTACGTTGCTGCCGATTTACGCGAACCCGAACAGCGAGATGCTGTGTTCAAAAAAGCTTCAGAACATGGCCCTGTTCTGGTTATTACCGAAGGTTTGTTGGTGTATTTATTACCAGAACACGTAACTAGTTTAGCCAAAGCTTTGCATAATACTGCAAAAGCAACATGGTGGATTACCGATTTAGCCTCGCCCTTATTGTTAAAACGCTTGGGAAAAAGTTGGTCAAAGAAACTTGCGCAAGGCAATGCACCATTCCAATTTGCACCTGAACAAGGTACCGCGTTCTTCAAGCCATTCGGCTGGATTGAAGTTGAATACCGCTCCAATTGGGATGAATCCATTCGCTTGAATCGGACTATGCGTTTTGCATGGTTTTGGACAATCATGATGAAACTTCAACCAAAAGCCCAACAAGAAGCTAGCAGACGCATGTCGGGTATTGTGTTGCTTAAATCCGAATAATGCGATGAGTAACATACCCTTTAAAGCATTCCGCATTCATAACGATTCACACGGTTACCGCGCTAATATTGAGAACATGAGGCTCGATCATTTAAGCGCGGGCGACGTGCTCATTCACGTGCAGTACTCCAGTGTGAACTACAAAGATGCCTTGGCAGGCACGGGCAAAGGCAAAATTCTTCGCCAGTTTCCGCTTAATGGCGGCATTGATTGTGCGGGAGTGGTTGCGCACTCCGATGTAGCACAGTTCAAAACCGGCGACAGCGTTTTGGTAACCGGCTCGGGATTATCTGAAGCCATTGACGGTGGCTATAGTGAGTACGTGCGAATAGCTCAGCAACACGTTATTGCTATTCCAGATGGCCTAA
>JAYTOD010000222.1:0-4087 GCA_043747995.1 Arenimonas sp. | reverse complement strand
CATTGCTGAAGCATTTTGCAGCTTGGGCGCCAAACCACTTGTGATAGAAAAAGAAGCGGTAACTGCTGACATTATTACCGCTATTGAATCATCTAGTATTGTCTTTATTGCGATTCCCGACCATGCGATTAACGCGCTCTTGCTCGAATTTCACACGCAACTGCAAGATAAAATTATTTTGGATTGCGCAACCAACAAAACGGGCTTTAGTGAGTCACTAATCAAACTCGCTGATTGCGGCGCTAGTATTTGTTCAACGCACCCAATGGCGGCATCTAGCGGCGTACTTCGCGGGCAAAATGCTTTGATTATGCCGATTGGCGAAAACGCGGCAGCGGCGCTAGCCGTTGCCAAGCAGTTGTTTCAACATTTGGCTATGCATGGTGAATTATTCAATTTCAGTAAACATACTGATTTGATGATTATCGTGCAAATGCTGCCGCATATTATTCAGCGCTTAAGTATTGATGCAATAGGCCAAGGCTTACTTGAACATAATATACCGATTGATGCGCTGGAAAATTTAGCGTCGGCCAATTATTTACTCGCCGAATTGGGCTTGGGCCGAGTAGCAGCGCAACGCGCCGATGTGTCTGCCGGCATTATTGCAACGGCATTAAACGAGCCAGCCGGCCAGCAATTAGTCGAACGATTGCAAACCAGCTTACAAAGTATCAAGCGCGCTAGCAACTCACGCGACGCACTGAGCAACTTGTTTAACCATAGCGTGCAACAGCTTGACCCAAACGGCCAATGGCGTTTGCAGATGGCTGATAAAACCGAAGCGGCGCTTATTCGATTAGGTAATTTGCGTAGCCGCTCGCTAACCATTGAAGCGCCAAACCGCATTGGCATGTTGCGCGATATTCTTTCAGTTTTGGCGAACCATCAGATTGATATGACCGCGCTCGATTCACAATTAATTAGCGAGGCGGATGGCAGTGAATGGGTAAACTTTGATATTGCCATTAGCAATGAGTATGTGCCGTTTTCAGCAATGGCCGATGAACTAGCCAAGATTGCTGCCTGCTTCAAGCCATGACCAATGCCACATACTAAATACTGGCTATTACTGGATACTAGTCTTTGTGATGAAACAGGAAAGCACGCGATGAAAATTCTACTGATAACCATTGGCTGGTTTTTGCTATTGGTATTGAGTTGGCCACTGGCGCTGCTGGCCTTGGTGCTGTGGCCGCTGATTTGGTTGTTGCTACTACCATTTCGCTTGCTTGGCATTGCGGTGGATGGCGTATTCAGTTTGCTTAAATCGATCGTGATGTTGCCTTCTAGGCTACTCGGTGCAGGCAAGTAATCGAGAGCCTTTCAAAATACGATTTCCCAGATCTAGGGTTAATTCATCGCATCAATAAAATCATTACAGAAGCCCAGCCTTGCGCGCGGCATTCACCTGCGCTTCGGCCTGGGCACGAATCCGTTTATATTGTTTGTCAAAGCAGGGCTGCTGCCGCAATTTAGCCAATGCCGGATCAATTGCAAGTAACGTGTAGTACTGGAAAAAGCCAATATCGGCGGCTTCTGCAAGCGCTTTGCAGGCATTGTCGTATTCGCCCAGCATGCCATAGCCGAAAACTTCAGACCAACGCCGGCCCAGTGAGCCGGAAATTGGTAATTCCGCGGAACTCTTGATGCCCATCCGCAAAAGGTTATGCGCTTGTTTTACGGCGCCGGTACTGATCAACGCATCAGCCACCGCCACGGTATCGCCAGGATACAAGGTGGTGTCAGGAACCGTTTGTTCTACAAACAGCTCAGGCACAAATTTTCGATAGATGACCAGCGCTTCTTCGCTACGTTTATTCAGCTGTAGAATTCCGGCATATTCCCATGTCTCAGCTTGGTTTTCAAAATTGGCTAGTGTTAATGCCCTAGCGAATTCTCCTTCGAAGACCGCTAGCTCAACCTGCAATTTCCTCTGATTGTCGGACAGTGGATAAAGGTTCGCAACTTTGGTGGCACAGCGCTTGGCTTCTGCAATTGCACCGAATTGTATCAGCTTCTCGCATTTATCAATTGAATTTGGCTCGGACGGCTCATTGGCAATGGTGGTTTTATTCGCGCGTAACGCCTGTACCAGATCGCCACGCTGGCCATACACGGATGACTGCAGACGGGTGGCGATAGGCAAGCCTGGATTATCTGCCAACAGCTTCGTGCTGTTGGCAAAGGCCTCATCCAGTCGGCCAAGATTGGCGAGGGCACCGCTATAAGTAATGCTAACCACCGGCGACAACGGATCTAGCGACACGGCCCGTTCAAACATCTGTAGGCCCTGCTTAGAGTCACCGATTTGGTAATATAGCAATTCCCCGTACCACTGATAGCCGCTGGAATAGCTCGGTGCCAGCTCGATACCGCGTTGGTAGGCTTTTTGTGCGCCAGCCAGATTACCCAAGCCAGTAAGCCGATTTGCCTTTGCGATATACGCCTCGCCGAGTCCGGGCGACAACTCCAGCGCGCGCTCGATGTATTGATCCCTTTGGCTGCTCATCTCAGGTGTGTCTGAGGTGTATTCACCGATTAGGCCAAGGGCGATAGCGGCCATGGCATAGGCACGCGCATAGCTTGGGTCCAACGCAATGGCACGCTCAAAATGTGCAACCGCCGTGCGCATTTCACCGATTTTCCGACCAGGCAAAAGTGCAATGCCTTTTAGGTATTCCTGATAGGCCGCGACGTTACCTGTGTTCTGTCCAATCATGCGTTGCTGGTCGGCGGCCGGCAATACGCCTTGGATGGCATTAACCACTTCGGTGGCCACTTCATCTTGAATCTTGAAAATGTCAGCCATTTTGCGGTCGTATTGTTTCGACCATAAATGTGCACCGTCACTGGCGCGGATCAGCTGGGCAGTGATGCGCAGTGTGTCGCCGGCTTGCTGCACACTGCCTTCCAGAATATGCGCAACCCCGAGCTTTTTGCCAATCTCGCGCACATCCATGGCTTTGCCTTTGAAGGCAAACGAAGAAGTCCGTGAAATTACTTTCAGATCAGGCACCCGCGACAGCATATCGAGCGTGGTTTCCGCCAAACCATCGGAAAAATATTCCTGATCTTTGGCTTGGCTCATGTCCACGAATGGTAGCACCGCGATCGATTTTTCGCTGATGGCAGTTTTTGAACTGGCAAGCGTTTCTGCCTTCACAGCTTGCGATGTGATTACAACCAGAGCCGCTTCGCGTTTCGGCGCCAATACGAATTTATCGAAGCCGAACAGAATCAGTGCGACTGCGAACAACGCAATAATCAAGCGCTCCATGCGGCGCGCGGTTTGTGGCGCAATGGAATCGACAGGCTGCACATCCGCATCACGTTTCAAACCATCTGGCGTTAATTCAAAAACCCAGGCAAAAATCATCGCCGGAATAAATCCAAGCGCCAACAAGATAACAACACTGCGTGCAATCCAGCCGGGCGCACCGAACATCGGCAATACAGTGCCGGCCACCTGAGTGATTAACCATGCCCCCACCAAATACAAGCCCGCCATTCGAATGACGTTTCGGCGCTTGAGTTCGGTGATGAAGTTCATTGCGCTGCCTCTTTTTTCATGCGCTTCAACATGTCCGTAACTGCCACCTTATTATTAACAACTAACTTCACAGCAATACCTTGACTGCTGTTCCAAAATCGCAGCTCGGATAGAAGCTCCGGATGTTTTAGATAAGCATCTAGGACTTTCTGTGCATCAGCTTCCGATATCGGCGATTCGCAATCCAACAAATATTGCTCGTACGCATTGGGTAATTTCCAGCACTTAGCCCAAACGTGATTAGAAACGGCTACCGGCGTTAAACCACGTACAATTTTTCGATACTCTGGCTGTGAAGACAATATGTAATCGAGATCTTTGCCAGCGCCTTCGGCATAATACTTGGTTAAGGCCTCTCGAAAATTTCCATCTTTAATTAGGCCCAATTCACCGCCATTGCTTAACTCTTGGTACGTTGTATCGTTTGTAATCCAAGGCCAAAGCTGGCTGGCTTGATAGAAGGCCAGCACGGTTTTTCCTTTCGAGCCATCAACCAACTCGCCGGTTTCGGCATAACGGATAGCACTATTACCG
>JAYTOD010000221.1:0-8076 GCA_043747995.1 Arenimonas sp. | reverse complement strand
TGGGCCAAGAGCCAACAAGCACCAGCCAGTATTCATATGCTTGCAGATGGCAATGCAGAATTCACTAAAGCACTTGGTCTTGAGCTCGACGCCACGCCTTTTGGCATGGGAATTCGCGCAAAACGCTTTGCACTCATTGCTGATAATGGCGTTGTAACACATTTGTTTTTAGAAGCCCCCGGCGAATTTTCAGTGTCTGCCGCTGAATCTGTACTTGCCGCCATTTAACATAAGGAAAATATCATGAAATTAAGCATAAAATACATTGTAGTAGCAGCCAGTTTATTAATTAGCAGTAGCGTAGTTGCGCAAACTTGGCAACAAGATTGCAAGCGCTGTGGGCGCATTACACAGATTGAAAAAGTGCATGATGGCAAATCTGGCCTTGGTGGCGCTGTTATTGGTGGTATTGCGGGCGGCTTAATCGGCAATCAAGTTGGTAGTGGCGATGGCAAAAAATTGGCCACTGTAGCTGGTGTTGCTGGTGGTGCCTATGCTGGCAAGGAAATTGCTGAACGAAATATGGAATACAAAATTAAAGTCAAAATGCAAGATGGGCGTATTGAAACAGTTAGGCAAGAATTGCTACGCAATTTAAAAGTTGGCGATATTGTGCGTGTAAAAGATGGCAAAGCAAAAATTTATAAGTATTAATATTACTACGGACACAAAAAAGGCAGGATATTCCTGCCTTTTTTTGTGGCTAACCGCTTACTCAGCGGATTCATTTATTGATGGAAGTTGTTCACCGTTTGATACATCAGCGTCGGCATCAAAATCATCATCTATTATATCTAGGCTTTCAATAGCCATCAGTTTTTCGTCAGCTGCAACACGCATTAAGGTAACACCTTGTGCATTTCGGCCAACTTGCGAAACACCCGATGCGCGGGTACGAACCATGGTGCCTTGATCAGAAATTAATAGAATCTCATGCTGTTCGGTTAATTGAATTGCACCAACCAACTTACCATTACGCTCACTGCTTTGAATGGCAATAACGCCTTGTGTGCCACGACCTTTTTTAGGGTACGCGGATACTTCAGTGCGCTTACCAAAGCCATTTTCGCTAGCGGTAAGGATATCACCGTCGCCTTCAACAACTATCATACTGACTACAACTGCACTGTCATCGTTAATGCGCATGCCGCGAACACCGGTTGCGGTACGGCCCATTGAACGGACTTCGGACTCATCGAATCGCACTGCTTTGCCATGTGAGCCGAATAACATAATGTCTTTCTGACCATTGGTGAGTTGCACATCAACCAAACCATCGCCTTCATCAAGATTAATCGCCCAAATGCCATTGACTCGCGGACGCGAATATTCTGTTAAGGGCGTTTTCTTGACGGTGCCGTTTTTAGTCGCGAAAAACACAAATTGATTTTCGGTGAACTCACGCACTGGCAATACCGCCTGTACTTTTTCACCGGGCTGCAGTGGAATCCAATTGATAATTGGGCGACCACGGGAGTTTGGCCCAGAATCTGGCAGTTGGTACACCTTCAGCCAAAACACACGGCCTGCAGACGTGAAGGTCAGCAAAGTATCATGCGTATTCACCACCCATAAACGCTCGATGAAGTCTTCTTCTTTTACGGATGCCGCTGCCCTACCCTTACCGCCGCGTTTCTGTGCGCGATAGGTTGATGGCATTTGGCGCTTGGCATAACCAGCGTGTGAGAGCGTAACAACTACGTCTTCAGAGGCGATTAAATCCAAATCTTCAAGATCTTCTTCGCTGGCACGTATTTCAGTGCGACGATCATCACCATAATTTTCTTTGATCAGTAAAAGCTCATCACGAATCACGGTAAGCAAACGTTCCGGCACTTCTAATATTTCAATTAAATCTTGAATCTCAGCCAAAAGCTCTTGGTATTCTTGGGTCAGTTTTTCCTGCTCTAAACCAGTTAAACGGTTTAAACGCATTTCCAAAATTTCTTTGGCTTGCACATCTGAAAGTTGATAGCCCGCATCATGAAAACCAAATTCTGCAGCTAATTCTTCAGGCCGCGAGGCATTTGCACCTGCTGCTTGCAGCAGTGTTTTAACCAAACCCGGCTGCCATAACTTGGCCATTAAGCGCTCTTTGGCCACTTGCGGGTTCTGCGAGGTTTTAATCAGCTCAATCATTTCATCGATATTGGCTAAGGCAACTGTTAGGCCTTCCAAAATATGTGCGCGGGCGCGCGCTTTGCGCAATTCATATAAGGTGCGGCGCGTAACTACTTCACGACGATGACGCACAAAAGCTTGCAGAATTTGTTTCAAGTTCAACAATTGTGGACGGCCATCCACCAAAGCCACCATATTGATGCCAAAGCTTTGCTGCAATGGCGTATCGGAATACAGATGGTTCAATACAATTTCGGCAGAATGATCGCGTTTAATTTCGATGTAAATGCGCATGCCATCTTTATCGGATTCATCGCGCAGTTCGGAAATACCTTCCAATTTCTTTTCTTTAACCAAGTCAGCGATTTTTTCGATTAAGCGCGCTTTATTTACTTGGAAAGGCAACTCATGAACAATAATCGCTTCACGATTGTTGTCTTGTATCTCGATTTCGGTTTTGGCACGCATAATCACTCGGCCACGGCCGGTGTGATATGCAGCATGAATACCAGCAGAGCCATTAATAATAGCGGCAGTCGGGAAATCTGGGCCAGGAATATGTGCAATAAGCTCACCAATACCAATTTCAGGGTCATCAATAAGTGCGATGGTGCCGTTGATGATTTCGCTGAGATTATGCGGCGGTATTTTGGTGGCCATGCCTACCGCAATGCCTTCCGAACCGTTAATCAGCAAATTCGGAATCCGAGTTGGCATGACGGTTGGCTCGTATTCTTTTTCATCGTAGTTGGGCTGAAAATCTACGGTTTCTTTGTCAAGATCGGCGAGCAATTCATGAGTAATACGCGACATACGTGCTTCGGTATATCGCATTGCCGCGGCGGAATCACCATCTACTGAACCGAAGTTACCTTGTCCATCAACAAGCAAGTATCGCAATGAAAATGGCTGCGCCATGCGCACTAAGGTGTCGTATACCGACTGATCGCCATGCGGGTGGTATTTACCAATGACATCACCAACGATACGTGCCGATTTGTAATACGGTTTATTAGAATGCGCACCCAATTCATGCATAGCAAAAAGAACGCGGCGATGCACTGGCTTAAGGCCGTCTCGGACATCAGGCAATGCACGTCCAACAATCACGCTCATCGCGTAATCGAGGTAACTACGACGCATCTCATCTTCTAAATTAACCGGTATAACTTCTTTCGCTAAATCTGACATTAAGGCACTCGAATTTGAGGGATTTTTTGCCTATTTAGATTAAAAATAGGCTTGTAAAACACACCACAAATTGTAGCAGATTTAGGCTTTTTTTGCCGGTTTTTCGCGTTTAAAAAACAATACCTTAGACGCTTGACTTAGATTAGAAAAATGCCGCCATATTTACTGTATCAGGGCTTTTAATTAGGCCTTTTTCAGTGATTAAATAATCAATGCAACTTGCTGGCGTGATATCGAACACAGGGTTATACACTTTCGCTGCTTTTGCACCCACTTCAAGGCCCTGGATATGGGTTAACTCAGTGGCACTACGTTCTTCAATCTCAATGTCAAATCCTTGCTTGGTCTGCATATCCACGGTGCTTGAAGGTGCTACCACCATCACTTTCACGCCATGCGCCTTAGCCGCCAGTGCGTGTGCGTAAGTACCGATTTTATTGGCCACATCGCCATTCGCGCAAATCCGATCTGCACCAACAATAACAAAATCAATCTTGCCCTGTTGCATCAAGTAGGCAGAGGCATCATCAACGATTAAAGTGGCTTCAATACCATCTTGTAGAAGCTCCCAAATCGTTAAGCGCGAGCCTTGCAACCAAGGCCTAGTTTCACTGGCATATATTTGGGAAATCTTGCCTAAGGCAACCCCTGCACGAATAACGCCTAGCGCCGTGCCAAAGCCTGCGGTTGCCAGTGAACCAGTATTGCAATGGGTTAATACTCGTGCGTCTTGGCCAAGACAATTTGCGCCTATTAAACCCATGCTACGATTTGCGGCTAAATCCTCGGCCTGAATAGCCAGCGCTTCTTGTTCAATTTGCATTTGCCACTCAGCACCGAATCCTTGCAGACGTAATTTCATGCGCTCAATCGCCCAACGCAAATTTATTGCTGTAGGCCGAGCTAGTACTAATTGATCCAGCTGCTGCGTTAAAGCAATTAATGCCTGAGAACCATTTTCAGCATAGATACTTCGCGAAGCTAGAACCATACCGAAAGCGCCCGCTATACCAATAGCTGGTGCACCACGAACCGCTAGGGTTTGAATAGCATTCGCAACTTCGGAAGCCTTTCGGCAATTAATATATGTTTGCTGCTGAGGTAAAATTCGTTGATCCAAAACCATCAACTCAGAACCAGTCCAGAGTAATGGGCGAACGCGGTCATATTGCTCAAAATTCATGTTATTGTTTCCTTTGAACACCTATTTTAACAATAAATCATTGGATTAATATGGCTAAACAAAACCCATCTGTACTCAGACTTAGTGGCCAAATTGAGCTAACTCTGCATAGCAGCTGCGTTAAGGCTGGCGTATATTCTATTGCACAAGGCATCATTGAACGATTTCCATTAGCTAGACCATTTCTTGCTAAATCTGTTCAAGCTTCTATTAGCAACAACAGTGTTGAGAAAATCCAAAAACAACTGATTAAAGACATTTACAAGCATCACACAATCAAACCGAGTAATTGGGAGACCTCAGCCATTATTGCTGTAGCTAGCACTAGTGCCAATCAGTTGATTGATTTTAAATCGGTTGAACTAAAAATCAAAAAGGCACTGGGAAATACTGCCGGAAAGCTGATATTAAAGTATGCACCACTCAGCCAATGGGCGCCAAATTTGGTTACTGTGGTTGCACATACGTGGGCTATTGGCCGCTATGCTGACAGTGTTTGTCGAATTCGAAAAATTGGCTCTAATTGGTTACCTGCGCCATTAGCCAAAAACCTGCGCCTGCCAAAAACACTACTTTGGAATTGGACTGAAGAGGCATTTAATTTAGCACTTCCGATCATAAAAAAAATCAATTTAGGCTAACGATTCATGCTCGTGAAAAATCAAAGGCAATAATCTCATTGATTTGTTCAGCCGCTACTAAAGACATTATCAATCGGTCTATGCCCATCGCAACGCCCGCACAAGACGGCAAATGTGGTAATGCCTTAATCAAGCGTTGATCCTTTGCCGGATATGCTAAGCCACGTTGCTGTCGCAATTCAATATCTTTATCAAAGCGCCGATTTTGTTCGCTTGCATCGGTTAGTTCATGATAGCCATTAGCTAACTCAACGGAACCCAAATACAGCTCAAAACGCTCTGCAACCGGAAAGTCAGCGCTACGAATCTTAGCTAATGCGCATTGTGATGCTGGAAAATCATAAATGGCAGTTAATTGCTGCGCTGGAAGTTTTGGCTCAATGCAGTGCGTTAGCAATAAATCCAGTAAATCATCGCGACCCAAACTCTGCGGGTTAATTTCAGTGACCGCCTGAAGTGCAGAACGAAGCAGCGTATCACTAGCAGTATGTGGGTCAATGCCGATTGTTTGAATGAATAGATTTTGGTATGTAATGCGCTGAACGATTAATGCAATATCTTTTAATGCAAAAATCTGCTGCAGCAATTCAATGCATTCTTCAATTAACTGCAGATGACTCCAGCCAACCCGATACCATTCCAGCATACTGAACTCTGGGTTATGCTTTCGGCCATACTCGCCATTACGAAACACGCGACCAAGCTCATAGCAATCACCAATTCCGCTAGCCAATAAACGTTTCAAAGCAAATTCAGGCGAAGTGCGTAGCCAACGCTTAGCATTTCCAGCTTGCGTTGCCCCTGAAAAGTTCACATTAAAGCTTTCTATGTTTGGATCGGTATTGCCCGCTTGTGAGAGAATCGGTGTTTCAACTTCCAATACATCACGCGCATGAAAGAACTCGCGCAGATTGCGGTACAGCTCAGCGCGTTGTTGCAGTGCATTGACTGTTGTGGTGGCTTGCCAATCGTCAGTCATTATTGAGCCGGTGTGCATTAAAATATTGTAGAAGCTCTGCTTCGCTCCAAACTGTTACATTCAATTCTTGGGCTTTGGCGAGTTTTGACCCCGCTTCAGAGCCAGCTACAAGCACAGAGGTTTTTTTCGATACGGAAGTGGATATTTTTGCACCCAAGCGCTCTAATTTTTCACCGGCCTGCTCACGTGTAAATGCTTGTAAACTGCCGGTTAACACGATGGTCTGACCCATTAATGGCCCGGCCGCTTGTTGCTTTGCATTTGTAATTGGCCAATGCACGCCCGCTGCAAGCAAAGCATCAATGACTTCTCGATTATGTTTTTGAGCAAAAAATGTAACAATCCGTTTTGCTACTATAGGACCTATATCGACAATAGATAATAGTCTCTCGCTATCTGCCTGCATTAAAGCTGGAAGATCGCCAAATTGTTTAGCTAAGGTTTTTGCCGTTGTTTCGCCTACATCACGAATACCTAATGCAAAAATAAATCGATCTAAACGTGCTTGCTTGCTGCGTGCAATAGAGGCAAGTAAATTTTCTGCCCACTTTACTGGCTCGTTTTTTGCTTTAGATTGCTCTACTTGCCCATTCTGAGCTTGGCTTTGGCGACGCATTTCCTGCAAAGCATGCAAATCTAGCGAATATAAATCGGCCGCGTGATGGACAAAATTAAACGATACCAAATCGTCTACAATTCGATCACCAAGCCCAACAACATCCATAGCTTTGCGAGAGGCAAAATGAATAATGGCCTGTTTGCGTTGTGCATCGCAATAGAATCCACCGGAACAACGCGCCACCGATTCATCTACTTCGCGTACAACTTCAGAGCCACAAACCGGGCAACTACTTGGCATGTGAAATGCGGGATGCAGCGCTTCGCCTGCGGCATTTAATGGCCGGTCTTGCAACATCACACGCACCACTTCAGGAATAACATCGCCGGCGCGCCGAACAATTACGCGATCACCAACACGCACACCTAAACGCTCAATCTGATCGGCATTATGCAAAGTAGCATTGGTAACCGTAACGCCAGCGACATTCACCGCCTGCAAGCGCGCAACTGGCGTGATGGCGCCTGTTCTGCCTACTTGTACATCAATAGCCAGAACCGTGGTGGCTTGTTCGAGTGCTGGGAACTTATGCGCAATGGCCCAACGCGGCGAACGCGAAATAAAACCCAACTCAAGTTGCCAGGCCAGCGAATTTAATTTATATACCACGCCATCGATGTCGTATGGCAAGTCATCACGAATTTTTTGAATATTCCGATAGTACGCCAACACAGCTGGCAAGCCTTGTACAACGCGTACCTCAGGGCTTACAGGCAATCCTAATGTTTGGAACTTAGCCAAGATGTCAGAATGTTTTTCTGGCATTTGCATGCCTTCAACTTTACCGACTGCATAAGCATAAAAACTTAACGGGCGCTTGGCGGTGATGTTTGGATCTAATTGCCGCAATGAGCCAGCCGCACCATTGCGCGGATTTGCTAATGTTTTCTCATTATTGATTAACGCTTGTTGATTGAATTGCTCAAAGGCTAAACGCGGCATAAATACTTCACCGCGCACTTCCAGTATATTCGGATAGTGCTCGCCCCTTAAGCGCAAAGGTATGCTGCGAATGGTGCGAATATTTGCGGTAACATCCTCGCCCTCTTCACCATCGCCGCGCGTTGCGGCCTGTACCAACACACCATGCTCATAACGCAAACTGATTGCTAATCCATCTAGCTTGGGTTCACAGGAAAACTCGAGCTGTGTGGCAGGCACGGTGTTTTCAATGCGTTGTATGAAATCTTTAATTTCGTCATCGCTAAACGCATTAGCCAAGGACAACATTGGGATTTGATGCTTCACTTTGCCAAATGCCGACTGCAAGGCATGACCCACCCGCTTGGTAGGAGATTGCGCATTACTTAGCTCAGGATGGGCGAGTTCCAGCTGTTCAAGT
>JAYTOD010000220.1:0-3957 GCA_043747995.1 Arenimonas sp. | reverse complement strand
GCGAGCGATGCCTTCGCCGAATCAGTATTGTGGTCGGGCGCTGTGCAAGCCGGCGCAACAAATCGTGTTGATATCAGTTCGCTGTTGCTGTCGGATTGGGTCGGTGTCAGTAATCGTTTGCAGAGCACCAAGCAAGGCAGCTATCGCTTAGATGCTGAGCGCAGCAGTGTGTTGCCTAGTGAAGCGCGCAGTTTTCCCGACAATTCCGATTTCACCGCCTTGCTCACCTTCAGTGGTTCGGGTGAAGGCCAGTTTGTGCAGCAAATTGCCGCCGATGCGCAATCTTTAACTGTTAAGCAACGCATCAGTTTTGTGCGTTTGCCAACTGCAGGTTTTGTGCCGCGAGATTATCACCCGGCTTCGGGTGCATACAGCATTAGCCATTTCGATTTTGCACAAGCCATAACAAATAATATTGAAGTGCGGCAACAGCCGCGCTTTCGTTTGCAAAAAACCGACCCGAATGCCGCGCGTAGCACGGTAGTTAAACCGATTGTGTTTTATCTTGATCGCGGCACACCCGAACCGATTCGCAGCGCTTTGCTTGAAGGCGCCAATTGGTGGAGCGTGGCGTTTGAAGAGGCCGGCTTTATCGGCGGTTTTCGCGCTGAACTCGCACCGCCGGGCATGAGCATGAGTGACGTACGTTACAACACCATCACTTGGACACATCGCGCCACACGCGGCTGGTCGTATGGTGGTGGGCTGATTGATCCGCGTACGGGCGAAATCATCAAGGGTTATGTCAATCTCGGTTCGCAACGCGTGCGCCAAGATTTATTAATTGCTGAAGGCTTGCTAGCACCGTATCGCCCTGGCGCAGATCCGGCTTTGCTCAATGAAGCACAGCAAATGGCCTTGCAACGTTTAAAACAATTGGCCGCTCACGAAGTGGGCCACGCGCTAGGCTTCGCGCATAACTTTGCCGCTAGCCGCACCGCCACAGGCTCAGTATTAGATTATCCGCATCCGCAAGTTAGCCTAGCCAGCGACGGCCGGCCACGCATGCCAAAAGCCTACGATATTGGCTTGGGCGATTGGGATAAATACGTGGTGGCGCATGGCTATGCTGTGTTTGCGCCAGAAAACGAAGCGGCTGAGTTAGCAAAACTGCGCGCTGGCATTAAAGCCAAAGGCTATCAATATGTATCCGATGGCGATGCCCGAAGCTTGAACAACAGCCACGAAGCCGGTGTGTTGTGGGATTTGCCCGGTGAAGCCTTGCAAGGCTTGCAAAACTTATTGCGTGTGCGTGAATCGGCCTTGCAATATTTTGCCGAAGGCGCGTTGCCGCCCAACCGGCAAGTGGGCGATGCCGAACGTCGATTAGTGCCGATTTATTTATTGCACCGCTACCAAGCCGAAGCGGTAGTGCGCTTGCTTGGCGGCAGCGATTATGCCTATGGTTTAATCGGTGATACCAATGCAAACACCACAGCGGTGAATGGCGACATGCAACACAAAGCCTTGGATGCGGTTGCGCAATTGTTGTCGGAGCAAACGCTTTCTTTGCCGGATTCGGTATTGAAAGCGATGTCGCCGCCATCCAATGAATTTTCGCGTAGCAAAGAATTCTTCGGCAGTAAAATGGAGCCGCTATTCGACCCACTGCAAGCGGTGGCTAGCGCCAGTGCTTTAGTTGCGCAAATGAGTTTTGAGCCGTCGCGCTTGAACCGCATGGCTTGGCAGCACGATCGCGACAACAGCATTCCATCGGTGCATGAGGTGTTTCAAGCCTTGCTTGCTCAGCCGTGGCAACAACGCGGCCCGCTCTTGCTCAGCACACGCAATTGGACGCTGCTTGATGCCGCATTGTTAACACTAGACAGCGGCAACCTGCACCCCGCTGTGGCCGCACAATGGCGTAGTGCTTTAGGCGAATTGGCCAAGCAATTAACTGGCAGCAAAGATGCTGATCAAAACGAAGCCGGGCGTTACATCCAACGCTACCTTGCCGACCCTAATTCGGTGAAATTGCGACCATTGGCCACTATTCCGCCAGGTTCGCCGATTTAAATCATCCTGCGCTGCGCGCTTTTCTATCGGAGTATCCCCCTAAACCCCCCTTTCAAGAAAGGGGGACTTCTAAACATTGCTTTGCTGCTCCCTGAGCTTGTCGAAGGGTGAATATAAAAATTTTCGGATAATGCACCCAATCGGTGCGCCAAAGCACACCCTACGATTTGGGATTTAACAAATCCTTGGCCACCGCCTCCGCAATTTTAATACCATCCACCGCCGCCGATAAAATACCGCCGGCATAACCCGCTCCTTCACCGGCAGGATATAAACCACGGGTGTTCACGCTTTGCAAATTATCGTTATTGCGCTTAATGCTAATCGGCGATGAGGTGCGCGTTTCCACACCGGTTAATATGGCATCTTCCATGGCAAAACCATTTATTTGCTTATTAAATTCAGGAATTGCTTCACGAATCGCTTCGCTAACAAAGCCCGGCACCAAATCGCTCAAGTTGCATAGCGTTACACCGGGTTTATACGATGGAGTCACACTGCCCAGTTTTGTGGATGGCACATCACGCATAAAATCGCCGAGCCGTTGCGCCGGTGCATTGTAGTTTTCGCCACCTAGTTCATAGGCAAAACTTTCCAAATCACGTTGCAATTCAATGCCCGCTAATGGGTGCTCTGGGTAATCGCGTGCTGGTTCAATGCCCACCACCAGTGCGGCGTTGGCGTTTCGTTCGTTGCGTGAATACTGGCTCATGCCGTTGGTAACCACCCGCCCTTCCTCGGATGTTGCTGCCACCACGGTGCCACCCGGGCACATGCAGAAGCTATACACACTGCGGCCGTGCTTGCCGTGGTGCACGAGTTTGTAATCGGCCGCGCCAAGGATTTCATTACCGGCAAATTTACCGAAGCGTGCTTGATCAATCACCGACTGCGGATGTTCAATACGAAAGCCAATCGAGAATGGCTTAGCCTCAATATACACGCCAGCATCGAATAGCATTTCAAAGGTATCGCGGGCACTGTGGCCAATCGCCAACACAATGTGCCGGCTATGCAAGGTTTCGCCCGAAGCCAATGTAACGCCAGTTGTTTGGCCATTTTCAATGTGCAGTTTATCGACGCGGCAGCCAAAACGAATTTCACCACCGAGCGCAATAATCTCGGCACGCATTTTTTCCACCATGGTCACTAATTTAAAGGTGCCAATATGTGGTTTACTAACAAACAATATTTCTTCCGGCGCACCAGCCTTAACAAATTCCTCCAGAACCTTGCGGCCGTAATGAAATTTATCTTGAATTTGGCTCCACAACTTTCCATCCGAAAACGTACCGGCACCGCCTTCACCAAACTGCACATTGCTTTCGGTGTTAAGCGTGCTCTTGCGCCACAAGCCCCAGGTGTCTTGTGTGCGCACCCGCACATCTTGGCCGCGCTCTAACACAATGGGCTTTAAACCCATTTGCGCTAACACCAAAGCCGCCAAAATACCGCATGGCCCAAAACCAATAACCAGTGGCCGCTGCTGCTGCGCATTCGGAAAATCAGCATTGGCGCGAGCCACAAATTTGTAGCTGGTGTCTGGGCTAGGCACTACTTTCTGCGAGCCAGCAAATGCTGCTAATACACGCTCACGGGCTGTATCCGTTAACAGCACATCAACGCTATAAATCAATTGAATATCCGATTTCTTGCGTGCATCGTAGCTGCGTTTATACACCACAACATCCAACAACTCGCTGGCATCAATCGATAAATTCGCCAAAATCGCCTGCGTCAAATCATCCGCGCTGTGTTCAAGCGGCAATTTGATGTCGTTAAGGCGAAGTGTTGATACAGCAATCATAGCGATTATTTTAACAGAGGAATGTAGGGGTGATTTATCAGTCGCCCGCTATTACATATTGATGACCCATGTAATCCTTGGGTCTGTTGAAGCGAGTGCAAAGCACTAACGAATATTTTGCATCACATTAAACT
>JAYTOD010000219.1:0-6396 GCA_043747995.1 Arenimonas sp. | reverse complement strand
TGGGCGTGTTTAGCTTGGGTGAAACGTGTGCCTTCCGGGAAAATCATAATAGAGACCGGTTTGCCGAGGAATTTTTCGCAAGCCTTGCGGGTTGCTTCAATATCTTTTCCGGCCAGTTCAGGGCGTTTTTGCAATTGCGATTTGGTATGTCGTTTCATAAATGGAAAATCCAGCGCCCACCACGCCAGCCCAAGCAATGGCACCCAGATCAGTTGTTGTTTTAGAAAAAAGCGCATAAACGGAATACGGCGATTAAATACTTTCTGCAATACCATAATATCGACCCAGCTTTGATGGTTCGACAGCACCAGATAATGCCCTTGTGGGTCTAGGCTTGAATCTTCTGAGTAGTTCACCTGCAAGCTTGTGCAGTATCGCATCATCCAAGAATTGTTCGAAATCCACGCTTCGGCAAAGTATAAAATACCGCGCTCGCAGGACTTCCTGAATACCGCAATTGGCACACACCATTTCAGCACCGCTACCAATAACAAGCTTGATACCAGCAACACAGTGCTCAGCACAATCATTAAAAGCAGAATAGGCAAACGGATAATCAGTGGCAGTTTTGCAAACATAGCAATCGTTATAGTCGGCTGTGTGGGTTGAACGGTATTTAGCTATACTTTAGCTTATTAAATTCACTGGCATTTTACCATGAGAACGATTTCTGTCTTGCTGTCCGCTTATTGCCTACTGTTATCGAACGCGGCTTTTGCCCAAAATAACACGCTAAGCACGCATGCTGAGCGCACGCAGTTTGCCGAAACTGGGCGCTATGCCGAAGTTGAGCAACTATGCCAACAGTTCCAGAAAAGCTTTTCAAAGCAAGTGCGTTGTTTTAGTTTTGGTACCTCGCCGGAAGGCCGCAGCCTGTGGGCATTAGCTGCTAATAGCAACGGCCACTTCACAGCAGAGCTTGCCAAAGCCAATCGCCTGCCAGTCAGCTTATTTCAAGGCGGTATTCATGCTGGTGAGATTGATGGCAAAGATGCCGGTTTTTTAGTACTGCGCGAACTGTTGCAAAAGCCAGGAAAAGATAATCCGCTGAACAAACAAGTGATGCTGTTTGTGCCGATATTTAATGTGGATGGCCATGAGCGTTTCAAAGCCTTTAATCGCCCCAACCAGCGTGGCCCGAAGGAAATGGGCTGGCGCACTACGGCGCAAAATTTTAACTTAAATCGCGATTATGCCAAAGCCGACACACCAGAAATGCAAGCCATGCTAGCAATGGTGAATGCCTGGGATCCATTATTTTATGTCGATCTGCACGTGACCGATGGCGCAAAATTTCAGCACGATATTTCTGTGCAGATTGAGCCGATATACTCCGGTGATGAGCCGTTGCGCGTTATCAGTAAACAGTATCAAGATGCGGTGCTAGCTTATTTGAACAAAAATGGATCTATGTCGTTGCCGTTCTATCCAGCCTTTATCGAAAACGATAACCCTGCTTCCGGCTTTGCTGATAGCGTTTCGCCGCCGCGTTTTTCCACCGGCTATTTTCAACTGCGTAACCGTTTTGGAGTGTTAGTGGAAACGCATTCCTGGAAGACCTATCCAGTGCGGGTAAAAGCAACTGCTGAAACCATTCGCGCCACTTTAGCGCAGGTAGCCGCGCACGGGCAAGACTGGCAGAAGGCGGTATTCGCTGCTGATCAACGCAGTCAGGGCTTGGCCGGAAAGCCGGTTACGCTGGACTACCAAACTGAAAAGACCTCGGAAATGATTGAGTTTCAAGGCTATGCTTACACACGCACGCCATCGGATGTTTCTGGCACGCTGATGACCCACTACGATGAAAGCAAACCAGAAGTTTGGAAAATGCCTTTATATAACGACATTTCTGCAAAGCTGAGTATTGTCGCGCCTAAAGCGGGCTACATTGTGCCACCTGCATTTGTAAATTTAATTGAACAAAAATTACGCGTGCATGGTATTGCCACATATCGAATCAACAATACGCAAGCCAATCAATCCATCGAGCAATTCCACGCTGACTCAACAAAACTTTCCGCGCAAAGTTTTGAAAGCCACCAAGCTTTAAGCGTAACTGGGCAATGGCAGGCCAAACAGATGAGCATTTTGCCGGGCAGCTTGTTTGTTCCAATTGCACAAACTAAATCAAAATTAGTAATGGCATTGCTGGAACCGCAAGCACCGGATTCGTATTTAGCGTGGGGGTTTTTCAACAACAGTTTTGAGCAAAAAGAATACATGGAAAATTATGTGGCCGAAGACGTGGCGCGCGAGATGCTGAAAGATTTGACCATTAAAAAAGAATTCGAGGCCAAGCTAGCTACTGATAAAACATTCACTGACTCGCCTCAACAGCGTTTAGAATTTTTCGCTCGTAAACACCCGTCATGGGATGAGCGTTATCAGGTTTATCCAATTGTTCGGACTGATGTCGTTATTAAACAATAAACCGCCGTTTATGCAGTAAACAACACACTGCAACATGTGACTGCGCCCTCGGCTTTTTGCAATTCAGACACATCCACTGTGTGCACCGTAAAGCCCGCCGCTTCTATTAGCGCATGTGTTTCCGGAAAATTGGCTGGCATTAAAATCAGCTCACTTTCGGTCGCTGTGGTCACTGAGCTTGTCGAAGTGGTCGCTGAGCTTGTCGAAGTGGTCGCTGCGATGCGCACCACATTAGCGGCGTGTGGCTCACTTTGGGCTACCGTAATTTGTTGGTAGTCTTTAAAATAACTAACATCCACCCAATCGGGATTGATTAGCACAGTATCAGCGGAAAGCGCGGTGACCGACGATTTCAGATGCAGGCAATCGTGCATTGGCACCGCCACCACCTGATAACCAAACGGCGTTACATACGCTGAAAGTTGATCAATCGCCGCTTGATTACTGCGTTGCGATAAACCGACAAAAACCCGCCTGCCAATGCGTAATACATCGCCACCGTCTAACGTGCCCGGTTCAGAGATACGCGCAATGATTTCACGGTATTCACAAAATGCGGCTTCGATGCTGGCTACTTCACCGCGCCTGCTTTCTGCACCGGGGCGAGTCATGACGGCTAATTCATCAAACAGCAAAACAGTGTCTTCCACGAACACAGAATCGGGCATTGCCGCTTCAGCTGGCAACTCAACAACCTCAACATTGAGCGCGCGCAGTGCTTGCACATAGGCAGTGTGTTGCGTATTCGCTAAGCCCAAATCAATCGGCTCGCGACCAATAAACGATAATTCGCAATCCAACATGGCGGGGCTAACGGCGCGGCACAGGGCGTATAGCTTCGACATTATCTTGCTTCCGGTTTAAGCGCATCGCGCCAATCGGCCAGCGGATAGCCGTGCGCTTTGCAGAAGCTTACCGTGCCAGAATCTTGAAGTGACACAACAACAGTTTCCGGTTTGGGTGCCATGTGTAAATTGTCAATTTGCTGCATAGCTTGCTTCGAACCAAGTGTTATGGATTTATAGCGGGAGCGTTGTTCTTCAATTTCAATGAGTAAATCTTTACGCACAACGGTATCAAGCGCTATGGGATATGCCATTACTGCAAAACGACCTCTTGAACGCGTGGATTCACTATTCTTAAAGTTCGATTCGCTTAAGGATTTATTAATCTCTTGATAAGCTTTTTGACGCGCTTCGGGAATGTGCGTCACCGTGCCATCAGCTACCAGTGCATCCCACACGGGAAATACGAATGGGCGATCGGGATATCGCACCACATAGTCTTGAAATGCCTTATCGGAATAGCGTGGTAAAGCCTGCAAGGCATTGCCGTCTTTTAGAAGATTATTTGCCATAGCCACCAATTGCGCATCAACACAAGGCGCAACAACGATACTTTCTGCGCCCATTTCAAATGCATATTCCAAATCACCACGCAGGCGCACTTCGCTATTGCGCACTTTGTTCTGCCAGTTCCAGTTCTGCACCGCTTCATTGGCCGCCAAGGCAATAAGCACACCTAAAATCACGATGATGATTTCGCTCCAGAATGCTTTCCAACCCATTGAAGGTGAAAAGCGGCCAAAGCGGGAGCGGTAGCCAGCCTTTGCTGCAGCAAGGTCGTCAGTATCGTTTGTGCTCATGAATCATCCTTTTTTAACCGGTCAAAATTGTGCTTCCACCGGTTCTTTATCGAGCAGTTGTTGCCAATTAGCCACCGGGAAACCTTGCGCTTTGCAAAACGTCAACGAAGCCGATTCATTTTGTAAAAAATTCTGCACATCCTTGACCGACGGTGCTATTCCTAAATCGCGCATGCTTGCCATTGTCTGAACTGCAAGTAGTGACTGTAAACGCGAATGACCTTTTTGCTCCAGTAATTCAGCCAACAATATCGCACGCGTTGATTGATTTAACGGTATTGGAATTGAAAGCATAATTGAACGAGCACTGTGAACCTCTGTTTTTGTCCTGCTACGTTCAATCATGTCCGTGACCTGGGCATACAAATTCGCATACTTCTGCTGTCGCCAATCATCCATATGAGATGCTGTGCCATCGCCGTTCAGCGCCTGCCATGCACTCTGAACATAGGGTCGTGCTCTAGGTATACGATAGACAAATTCGTCATTCCATGAATCAGAAAATACCGGCGCTGGATTGAGCACATCGCCGCTGCTTAACAGTCGCTTCTGCAATTTATCTAATTGCGCGTCAATACAAGGGTCTATGGCAACCTGCTCTGCGGAAAACTGAAAGTTTCTGATGGCCTCACGCTTCAGTTTAATCTCACCCGCCGCCACCTTTTTCTGCCAGTTCCAATTTTCCACTGCCTCGTTGGCGGCAAGCGCAATCATCACACCCAGCACCACAATGATAATTTCACTCCAAAACGCTTTCCAGCCCATGGAAGGCGAAAAGCGGCCCAAGCGTGAGCGGTAGATGGGTTTAGGTGTTTCGTTGGCGTTTTCGTCTGCGGAGATCATTCGGCGCTCAGGGCAAAATCAATGGCCGCACACACTGCCGCCACTTGCGCGGCGTTGCATTGCGCGGGCGTTGCGCGTGGGCTATCCGGATACACCTCGGTGGTGGTTGTGTAGCGAGCGTCAGTCATCCCAGCGCAAAGGCCTAAAGCTTTGTAGTCATACAAAATCACGCCCGGTGCCACCACGGTTGAACCGATGATTTCGCCTTTGCTATCGTTTGGTGCAATGTGGGTGACCTGCTCCACCGCGGCATTCACCGCATTTTGGAAATCTAACTGTGGATTCTTTTCATCACCACACAAATAAAAGCCATCAGGAATTTCGCCGGGCTCATAGGCTTTGCCATCGCGCGCGGCCAGTGCTGGGCGGAATTCGGATTCGTCGGTATCAGTGGTTTCGTGCAAATCAATATGCACCAGCACCTTGCCCTGCAACGGTGCCAACAATCGCATTAGCGCAGCTGATTCTTGCGTTGTGCCATTGCCGGTGAACGAGCGATTCGGGTCGAGCGCTTCGGCATTCCAGCGCTGTATGCATTCATACGCCCACGGGCTAACGCACGGCGCCACCAACAGATTTACGAAACCGGCGTAGCTTTCAGCACGCTGATCTAAAAAATCCAATGCGCCCTGCACACCGCTGGTTTCGTAGCCGTGCACACCACCGGTTACTAGCACGGTGGGCAATTCATCATTCCAGTCACGGCTTTTCAATGCCAGCAATGGGAAGTGTTCCCCGGAATAATCGAGTTTCCCGTATTCCTGCACATCAAATCGGTAGCCGAGAAGTTCAATTCGGCTCAATACTTCATCGGCGTAGCTACGTTGTTTAACGCGGGAGGCGAGCCAGGTGGTGCGGTCGGTGGCGGACCAGGGTGCTGCCGAGTTATATGCATTTACGCTCATAGCTTACTTCCCTTTGTGGATTTTTTAGCTCGTTTGGGTAATTCTTTCAGTGCCTTGGTTACTCTCTCAAAGTCCACATCCACAGCTTTCGGTACCGTATCTTGCTGCACTCGGTATTGGGCATACTCCAACTCGGCCTTAGCTTTTGCAGACTCTTTTGAAATATTTCCTGCATGATCCAGCAATTCCCGGCCCGATATTTTCAAGAACTCATCGAGCTTGGTAATCCAAGCCTGCATAGTCATCGGTTTGCGCTCCAGCGCTTGCAATTCGGCGAATTCAATGTAGACATTCACAATGCGGTTGAGCACTTCAAGCTCATCCTGCGTGAGATAGTTCTTCGCGACCGTCACATCATCCTTGCGCACTAAACCACCTAGCCGAGTGGTTTGCAAACCCATGAACGGTTTCGTGGCATCCGCGCGTTGCGAGATGACTTCGGCAGCGGTGTGGCCATGCGTCGCCCAATGCATTTTGTTTTGCACGACGGCGAAGAAGCGCTGCGTTGACTCGGCGTCTGGTAAGTAGTCCACGCTGGTCGCGTAAATATCAAGCACTTTTTGATAAAAGCGT
>JAYTOD010000218.1:0-18039 GCA_043747995.1 Arenimonas sp. | reverse complement strand
CAAATGCTATCAAAGCTGCTGAAGGCCTGCGCGACCAAGCCATGCAAGGCTCATCAGCCTATAGCATTGTTGAATCGCTTACCACCGAAGTTGGGCCACGAATGGCCGGCACTGAAAATGCTGATCGCGCTATTGAGTGGGCACAAGCTAAATTCAAAAGCCTAGGCTTTGATAAAGTTTGGTTGCAGCCAGTCACTTTCCCTGTTTGGCAACGTCACAGTGAAAGCGGTCGAATCACCAGCCCATATCCGCAACGCTTAGCACTTACTGCTCTTGGTGGCAGCGTTGGCACACAAGGCTCGCTTTCCGCTGAAGTCCTTGAGTTCGCCAGCTTAGATGCTTTGAAAAGCGCATCAGAAAATTCACTCAAAGGCAAAATAGCGTTTGTGAACCTTCCGATGTTGCGCGCTAAAGACGGCAGTGGTTATGGGCCAACCAGCACACTACGACGCACAGGTGCTTCTGAAGCAGCTAAAAAAGGTGCGATTGCTTACATCATGCGTTCGGCCGGTACGGATTCAGCTCGCATGCCGCATACCGGCATGATGCGCTATGAAGACGGGGTTAACAAAATTCCGGCAGCCGCTTTATCGATTCCAGATGCCGAACTGTTAGCAAATATGCTTAAACGCGGCAAACCAGTAACACTTGAATTGAATATTGATGCTGGATTTAATGGAACCAAAACCGAGTACAACGTGATCGGTGAAATTACTGGGCGTAGTAGGCCCAATGAAGTGGTGGTTATTGGCGGGCATTTGGATTCTTGGGATTTAGGCACGGGAGCCATTGACGATGGTGCAGGTGTGGCCATTACCATGGCTGCTGGCGAATTGATTGGTCGTTTGAAAAAAGCCCCTAAACGCAGCATTCGTGTCATTGCGTTTGCAAACGAAGAACAAGGCTTGCTCGGCGGTAAAGCCTATGCCGATGCGATGAAAGCGAATGTTGCAAACCATCAGCTTGGCGCAGAGAGCGATTTTGGTGCGGGGCGTATTTATGCCCTACAAGCCGGAGTAAGCACGTCAACGTGGACTGTGTTGGAACAGATTGGTAAAGTCTTGCAGCCGCTAGGCATTGCCATTGATAAAAGCGGCGGTGGCCCCGGCCCTGATATTGGAGCGATGGCTGAACTCGGTATGCCATGGGCTGAGCTTGCTCAAGATGGTACCGATTATTTCGATTATCACCACACAGCCAATGACACACTGAATCGAATCGACCCGAAAGCACTCGACCAACAAGTTGCGGCCTATGCGGTGTTAACGTATCTTGCGGCCGAAACCGATATTGATTTCACTAGTGCGCCAAAAAAGTAAGTTCTTAATGGCACAACTATTTAGCCCACAGTGTACTTAGGGTAACCATGAATGCTACGCAGAAAGAATTGTTAAGCAAGGTGCCCGAAGTTACGCTGGTATTTTGGCTTATCAAAATATTCGCCACAACACTTGGCGAAACCGGCGGCGATGCGGTATCGATGTCAATGAATCTTGGCTATCTGCTAAGCACTGGAATTTTTGCTGTTATTTTTATTATTGCTGTTGCAGCACAAATCTCATCAAAGCAATTTCGGCCCTTTTTGTACTGGACCACTATTATTGCAACAACTACGGTGGGCACTACACTGGCTGATTTTGCTGACCGTTCACTCGGCATTGGCTATGCCGGTGGCAGCAGTATTCTGTTTGTCTTGCTGATGGCATCTTTATATATCTGGTATCGAACACTCGGCACAATCGCCGTAGATAGCGTGAGCTCGCCGAAATCCGAAATGTTTTACTGGGTAACCATCATGTTTTCACAAACACTTGGCACAGCGCTTGGCGATTGGACAGCCGATAGCGCCGGTATGGGCTACTTGGGCAGCGCCGTATTGTTTGGTGCGCTACTAGCACTGATTGCTGTTGCTTACTATCGAACGAATATTTCACGCACAGCATTGTTTTGGTCTGCATTCATTCTGACTCGGCCTCTTGGCGCTGTAGTTGGCGACTTTTTGGATAAGCCAATCAGCAAAGGCGGCTTAGAGTTAAGTAGATATTCGGCTTCAGCGGTATTACTGATATTGATTGTTATATGTATTGTATTTCTTTCACAAAAAGCTGCATCTAAAGCGCATTGAACAAAATGCATAAAATTAAACCTTCAAAACAAATGATACGCGCCGTGGCTATTTTAGAGGCGACAAAAGGCTTGGCTGTATTATTGACTGGCTTTGGCGCGCTAACATTTTTGCATCACAACATACAGCAACTTGCCGAACAATTAGTCAGTAATTTACATCTTAATCCGGCAAAACATTACCCGCGTATTTTTCTAGATGCGGCAGCACACACCACCGATAAGTACTTGCTATTGTTTGCACTACTCGCCATAGCATACGCTTAGTGGAAGCCTATGGCTTGTGGTACGAAAGACGCTGGGCAGAATGGTTTTCAGCAATTAGTGGTGGTATCTATATTCCATTTGAGCTCTATGAATTATTCAAAAATCCAAGCTTACTGATATTCTCTTTGCTATTAACCAACATACTGATTGTGGTGTTGATGATTAATGCCTTATTACGTAATTCTGCTAATAAATCCACGAAAGGCTACTAGCTATGTATAGCGCAGCATTCATCTATCAACCCGGCCAATACGATGCTGAGTTCCACCGTTTGAACAATATAATTCAAGCGGCAGCAGAAGCCATGCCAGGCTATCTTGGCGTTGAATCTTGGCAGTCGGAGGATGGAGCACTTAAAAATGCAACGTATTATTGGTCTGACTTAGCTGCATTAAAAGAATTTTCCATGCACCCGAGCCATCTTGAAGCCAAGCGTAATTATTCGACATGGTATCTTGGCTACCATATCGTTATCTCGGAAGTGATTCGCTCCTATGGTGATGGCGCATTTACGCACATTACACCGGCAAATAACAGGTAGTCTGGATACATTCAATATAGCCGTGTTTGTATTATTTCAAGACTAAAAAAATTGCTGCCATACGGTCACGCTTTAAATTAGCTGCAAACTTGCCTTTGCCACTCCGCTAGCAATACCGCGGTTGCCGCCGACACGTTTAAACTATCAACATGCCCAGTGCCCGGAATTTCAACGCGCAATTTGCTAACTGCTAACAACTCAGCTTCAACACCTGCTTGCTCAGCGCCCATCACCAAAACGCAACGCTTGGGCAATATGGTTTTAAAAACATTACTGCCACCACGTACCACGGTGGTAATTAACTCGAAGCCTGCTGCTTGTAATTGCGCAATCGAATTTTCATTGCGACCTAAACGCACCAAAGGCACATACTCTGCGGCTCCTTCGGCAACCCGCGCCGCTGCGCCGGAATTAGCCAAGCTGGATTGTTTCGGTAATAAAATGGCATTCACCCCGAAATGTGCAGCAGAACGCATGATTGCACCAAGATTATGCGGATTACCCACTCCATCCAGCCAAATCATCAAGCATGAGCCGTCTGGCACATCCATCAACCAGGTTGATAAGGCTTGTTCTTGCTGAGGCAGTAAAGCCAAACACAGGCCTTCATGGTGTGCGCTGGCGGTTAATTTTTCCAAATCTTCATTTTCAACCACATTGTAGCCAATTTTATTTTTCACGCAAAACGCTAGCAGCTCAGTTAGTTTTGGAATGCGCGATTCGAGCAACCATAATTTGCGGATGCTGTCTGGGCGTTTCTTGAATGCCGCCAAACAGGCATTTAATCCATATATACGGAATTCTTTAATTTTTACCGGGCGCTGTTCGTACTCTGCATCTGCAAAATCTTGGCGCGGCGAATACTCCGTTCGCTCAGTTCTTGGTAGCGTGCTACGGTTTTCATCGCGCTCAAAACGTGGCCGTGGCGCACTGACTTCAGAGCGTTCAAAAGTTCGAGCAGGCTTTGGGCGTTGATCATTTCGGCGCACTGTATCCTCGTTATGCTCAAAATGCGCTGACCTTGCAGGTCGCTGATCGTCACGGCGCGGCGTGCGTGGGCCACGCGTGTCCTCGCGCTTCGGGCTTGGGCCACGATACAGGGAATTTTTGTCTTTAGAATCGGTCATGCCAAGTGTCCTGTATTATTCGGCCGCTCTGGCCAATTCTTCATCGGTGGGTAAAGGCTGGCCGGTATAGGCATGCAAAAACGCTTCACACAATAATTCTGAGTTCGTCGCGTGGCGAAGGCTTTTAATCTGCCGGCGGGTCCGCTCATTGGTCAGCAACTCTAGCACATGCACAGGAATCGACACGGTGATCTTCTTAACCTGCTGGCGTTTCTTGCCACGCTCAATGTAAGGAACTATGAACTCTTCTTGGGACATGGCGGTACTCGTGTGAGTGAGCTAAAAGCAGGGGGATTGTGTACAAAAGCTTGGCTATTGTAACAAAGTGTTGCACAGACATCTGGAAGTCTGTATTATTAGGCGTATATACGTTTAGACGTCCATACGGCTTAAAATGCAAACGATTGATTTACCATTAGATAGTGCGATTTATCAGGCAAATTCGGAGCCAAGTCGTCAGCTATGGTCTAGCCAAGCGCCTTTAAAACTGGAAGCAAGCGGCATTGAATTGCCATTCCAGTTGGCTTATCAAACTTGGGGCAATCTCAATAAAGCCGGTAACAACGCCATTTTGGTGGTGCATGCCTTATCTGGCTCAGCCAATCTGGATAGCTGGTGGCCGGATTTACTCGGTGCAGATAAACCCCTGAATCCTGAGCGCGATTTCGTGATCTGCATCAACCTGCTTGGCAGTTGTTATGGCAGCAGTGGCCCAGCAAGCATCCGGCCCAATAGCAACGAAGTATGGAAAATTGATTTCCCACCGCTTTCAATTCGTGATCAAGTGCGCGCGCAAGCTGCATTGATTAAACATCTCGGCATCAAAAAACTTCATAGCATTATTGGTCCATCACTGGGCGGTATGATTGCCTTAGAGTGGGCATTGCTTGAACCGGAACTGGTGTCATCGCTCATATTAATTGCCACTACTGCACAACACTCAGCGCAAGCGATAGCCAACAGTAGCTGCCAACGCGCTGCCATTCGCTTAGATCCAAAGTTCAACAATGGCTATTACACCGCAGATCAAGCGCCAGAAAACGGCTTAGCGCTGGCGCGCCAAATGGCATTCATAACCTATCGCAGTGATCGCGAATTCAGCGAGCGTTTCAAACGCGAACCTGGCGCCGAGCAACCGTTCGCTATTCAAGACTACTTGCTTTACCAAGGTCGAAAATTCACCGAACGCTTCGATGCCAATTGCTACATCCGCTTAAGTGAATGCATGAATAGTCACGACATCGGCAAAAATCGAAACGGTGTGGTATCAGCATTGCAAAGCATTCAACAACCCACACTCGTCATAAGTCTTGAACATGACCAACTGTATACATTTACCGAACAAGCGCTATTGGCCGAACATATTCCGAATGCCACACACCAGCTCATTAACACGCGTTACGGTCATGATGGCTTTTTGATTGAAAGCCAAGCCATGGCAATTGCAATGTCCACATTTTTGCCGATTCACTAAATGAGAAACGCATGAATATTGCACAACAATCTACCAAAATAGTCCGTTCCGGCATTGAATCCGATACCCAACACAATGCGGTGATTCCACCTATTTATCTAAGCTCGAATTTTGCCTTTGAAGAATTTGGCAAGCCCGGCAAATACGATTACACACGCTCTGGTAATCCAACACGCGATTTACTAGCAGAAGCCTTGGCCGATTTAGAACAAGGTTTTGGCGCCGTAATCACAGCCACTGGCATGGCTGCAGTAAGCTTAGTATTACAGCTAGTCAACCCTGACGATTTAGTATTTGCGCCGCACGACTGCTACGGCGGCACCTACCGTTTGCTTAGCCAACTTAAGCTACGGCAAGTTGTGAATGCCGAATTCCATAATCAACTGGAGCCATCTTTCATCGAAAAAATCCTTAACCAGAAACCGAAACTGGTTTGGATAGAGACACCAAGCAACCCTTTGTTGCGCATTACCGATATTGAAAAAATAGCCGAAGCCGCACATTCCATCGGCGCTATTGTGGTGGTGGATAACACCTTCCTATCCCCAGCCCTGCAACAGCCACTTAATTTGGGGGCCGATATTGTTATTCATTCCACCACCAAATACATCAACGGCCATAGCGATGTCGTTGGTGGCGCAGTGATTGCAAAAACCAGTGAACTGTATGATCGCTTAAAATATTGGGCCAATTGTTTAGGTTTAACCGGATCGCCATTTGATTCGTATTTAACCTTGCGCGGTTTACGCACCCTAAAAGCACGGCTCGCCTTGCATTTAGTGAATACCAAAGCCATTGTGCAGGTATTGGGCGCACATGCTGCTGTGCAAAAAGTCTATTACCCCGGCTTAAAAGATCACCCTGGCCATGCTATTGCGGTGAAACAACAAAGCGATTTCGGTGCCATGCTCAGCTTCGAGCTGAATAACACCGATGAAGTGAAAGTATTCTTGGCCAACCTTCAATATTTTTCTTTAGCAGAATCCTTAGGTGGTGTTGAAAGCCTAGTTGCGCACCCAGCCAGCATGACTCATGCCGCCATGGACGCAGAAGCTCGACAACGCGCTGGCCTTAGTGATGGTTTGGTACGTTTATCGGTGGGCATTGAAGACGGCGATGATTTATGTGAAGCGCTACAAAATGCGCTGGATGCGGTGTTGATTTATCAGCATTCGGCGCGGGAAACTGCTAACGTAGAGGCATGACCGATACCACTAAAATTAATCAGGCCATTCAGTCATTTTCCGACTGGTCCTTTCCATGGAAGTTTATGGAAAATATTGTTGCTGAGGCAGAACTTGGCCCATTCGAGAAAAATTTAACGCAAGCAGTTTGGGCCGAGGCATTCAATGATAAATACTGGCGATCTGAACAATTGGCAGAATGCATCGAACTGACAGAAATTGGCTTAGCCCGAAAATATCCTTGGCTCAGCACGAAATCCTGCGAAAATTTGGCGCGCGCTGCTTCCTATCAGCGCAAATAATTATTCGTACTGATAGATAACTAAAACGTAGCTTCTGGATCAGAGACTCTGATGTTTTCAGCTTCAAGCAGTTTACTGCGCTGCTCGGGTGACTGTGTATATGGCGCTAGCCAGCGGTACATCACCGGTATGACGAAAAGCGTTAATACAGTCGCGGTCAATACACCAAACACAACCACCACACCAATAGCTTGACGTGAACCGGAACCCGGACCGCTGCCTAACATCAGCGGTAATGCGCCGGCAGCGGTAGCAATTGAAGTCATTAAAATGGGTCGCAGGCGTGTGCCTGAGGCTTCAATAATGGCTTGTTGCACACTCAAGCCAGCATCGCGACGCTGATTGGCGAACTCCACTATTAAGATGCCGTTTTTTGTTGCTAAACCAATTAGCATAATAATGCCGACTTGGCTAAACAGATTTAGACTACCACCCATAATCCAAAGCCCGAGTAAAGCACCGAATACAGCCATTGGCACAGTTAATAGAATGACTAATGGATGGATTAAACTTTCAAATTGCGCTGCCAATACCAGATAGACTACGAGCAATGCCAAGGCAAAGGTGAACAGGATTGCTTGGCCAGATTTTAGATATTCTCGCGATTCACCTTTGAAATCAATTTGCACGGTACTCGGCAATTCTTCCTTTGCGGTTTTCTGAAGCCAATCGAGTGCCTCGCCTAGATTAGCTTCTGGTTTCAGGCCTGCTGAAAGCGTGATAGCACGCAACTTATTGAATCGATTGAAGCTACCCGGCTCTGCTAACTCGCGCACATCAATCACTGAGGCCAAAGGAACTAGTGCGCCACTTCCAGAGCGCACATTGATAGTTAACAGATCAGTAGGTGATTGTCGCTCTGTGCCCGCAGCCTGAACAATGACGTCATATTCCTCACCTTTCTCGATGAAATTACCGACACGCCGCGACCCTAGCAAGCTTTCCAAAGTACGGCCAATTTCTTGGTTTGATATGCCTAAGGCTGCCGCTCGCTCGCGGTTAATATCTAAGCGCAACTGAGGGCGTGTTTCTTTGTAATCGGAATCTGGACTGGTTAGGCTTGGATTTTCTTCCATACGCTTTAGAAGTCGATCTCGCCATTGCACTAATTCATTAAAGTCGGAGCCCTGTAATACTAATTGCACTGGCTGGCCTCGGCTACGCACCAAACCAGTTGGCTGCTGCGGACGTGCTTGTACGCCTGGAATGTTGGCGAGAACCTTTCTGGTTTCTTCCACCACCGCCGACGTATCCATATCGCGCTCAGCCCACGGCTTAAGCAGCACAGTGGCACGTCCAGTATGCATTTCTTCACTTGCACCGAAGCCACCAGGAACAACCGCATTGATGCGATCTATCGATTTACCCTTGCCACTCAAAGCCATCAATGCAGCTTGAACCTGTTCCATTTGCTTTACGGTGTAATCAAAACCTGCACCTTCGGGGCCATTAACCGATACAAAAAATATTCCGCGGTCTTCAGCGGGCGCAAGCTCCTTTGGCACGAACATATATAAGACTGCGCTTGTACCAAGAATCGCTAACATAGCAATGACCACAGCACTGCGTTTAGCGAGCAAAAACTCGAGGCGCCTAGCATAGGCATGACTGACACTATCTATAAACCGATTAGTTCTCGCTTCAAAACCAGTGGCACCAGCTTTGTGCGGCCGCAAGATTAAGGAACACATCATGGGGGTTAATGTTAGCGCCACTAATGCAGAAATGGCGATTGCGCTAGCCATGGTCACCGCGAGCTCTCGGAATAAACGGCCGTTGTTGCCTTCTATGAATGCCATGGGAAGGAATACAGCAACTAGCACACCGGTGGTAGCGATCACTGCAAATGCAACCTGACGCGTGCCTCGGAACGCGCCGAGTATTGGAGGTTCTCCAGCATCAATGCGACGTTGGGCGTTTTCCAGCACAACAATGGCGTCATCAACCACCAAGCCAATACATAGCACCAAAGCCAACAATGTCAGTAGATTAATCGAGTAGCCAAACAACCATAACGCTATGAATGCCGACATCAAGCAGACTGGCACAGTAATAGCAGGAATTAATGACGCGCGTACACTTCCTAAGAATAACCAAATCACTAACAATACCAAAACAATCGATTCGAACAACGTGCTGTAAACTTTTTTAACCGCCGCATCGATAAACACAGTGGTATCGAAGTTAATACCCATCGTCATACCTTCGGGCAAACCCAGATTAATCCGATCTATCTCGGCGCGCACGTCTCGCGAAACCTGCAAAGCATTGGCGGTTGATGTTTTCACTATGCCGAGCGCAAGCTGTGGCTCGCCATTGCCTCGAGACCAAGCTCGGCGATCAGCAGACTCGCGGGCTACGCGAGCAACATCAGATAATTGAACTGTCTGCCCATCGGGCAATGTTTTCAGTACCAGTTTGTCGAAATCCTGCGGAGTATCGAAGCTTCGATTCACGCGTAACAAAAAGTCACGATCTTTCGATTCCAAACGACCCGCGGGAAGTTCAAGATTTTCACGACGCAAGGCATTTTCAACATCAGCCACAGTTAATGAGCGTGCGGCCAGAGCATCGGCATCCAACCAAATGCGCATGGCATAACGCTGATTGCCGGAAAGACGCACTTGGGCAACGCCAGGAATACTGGAAAAACGATCGACAATATAACGATCGGCATAATCCGTTAAAGCCAGCGCATCAGGATCTTTTTGCACAACACGAATCCAGATGATGACTTCTGCATCCGCTTCCACTTTGGCTATTTGTGGTGGGTCAGCCTCTTCAGGCAGCCGGTCGACAACTCGGCTAACCGCATCACGTACATCATTGGCTGCCGATTCAATGTCGCGTTCTAGGGTAAATTCTAGATTAACTGAAGCTCGACCATTGCGTGAGGAACTGGTAACCAAATCCACACCTTCAATACCAGCAACTGCATCCTCAAGTACTTGTGTAATGCGGGTTTCGACCACACCGGCAGCAGCACCAGGATAAGCCACATCAATTGACACCACGGGAGGGTCAATATTGGGTAATTCGCGAAGTGGCAGTTTGGTAAATGCAATCAGTCCAACTGTCACTAACATCAGGCTGATTACCGCAGCAAACACCGGCCGTTTGATGGAGACATCGGACAGAATCATAAGCTATCAACTGCCCGCACTTGCGACGCTACAATCTTAATTTTCTGACCGTCACGAAGTTTCGAGGTGCCATCCAAAACTACTTTATCGCCGGCTTTAAGACCTTTGGTTACGGCGACATTACCTTCATGTCGACTACCGATGCTGACGTCTCGGCTGACAGTTGTTTCATCATCAACAACTAGAAATACAAAGCTGCGACTACCAACCTGTTGCAATGCAAGCTCCGGAACAACCAGTGCATCAATCACGTCTTGTTGCAATGAAACTCGCAACAACATGCCTGGACGCACCAAGCCGTTGGAATTATCAATACCAGCACGCACCATAATGGCTCGGGTCGTAATATCAATACGTGAATCAATGCTATCAACGCTTGCCGTAAAGGTTTTTTCTGGAAATGCATCAGCCTTGAGATTTAAACTCATACCGGTTTTCAGCTTCGACAATAGACTTTCAGGCACTGGAAAATCGACCCACATATGATCAAGATCATCAAGGTTGACCATGGCAAATCCTGCATTAACATATTGACCTTGGCTAACTTGACGCAAACCAAGTACGCCAGAAAATGGTGCGCGGATTATCCGATCATTAAGCCGTTCGGTAGCGGCCTGCACCCGAGCACGGGCGGCATTGCGGCTGGCTACTGCGGTATCAATCTGACTTTTGGCGATGAGTTGTCGACTTTGCAAATTTTGCAACCGGCTAACCTGTGTTTCAAGATCGACCAAATTAGCAAGGGCTTCGCTAATCTCAGCTTTTACGGTACCGTTATCCAGTTCCACTAAAACCTGTCCCTTGATGACGCGCTGGCCACTTTCAAAACGCACAGCTGCCACTCGTTCAGACTGCTTGGCCGAAATCACCACCGACTCACGGGCTTTGGCTGTACCAACGGCTTCGATGCTGTCGCGCCAAGGCTCTGGTTTTACAGTAATAGCCGTGACGATTGCTGGTGGTGGCCCACCCGCTTTGCTTTGCTCTGCTTGCTTAGTTCCGCAGGCACTCAGCAGTAACAACATCGGTATGGCGAACAAACGCATAAATAATCCTTAAGCTAACAACGTTACCATCATACGCGCTGTATTGTTTACACGTTGTCAAAAAAAACGCCGGCAAACCGGCGCTTTATCTGCAACTAAGCGAAAATTTATAGCTCACCTTTTGCGGCCAAACCATTGGCCTTAGCGCGGGCATACACGGTTTTTTGTGCTTCAGCCACATTGTTAACAATGTCTTTGCCCCAAATAGCCAAGGCAGCCGATTGCATGGCACGGCCATAACTGAAGCTTAGTGGCCAAGGCAGTTTTTCGGTTTTGTTCATTTCATTCAAATGTGCAGTTGCGTCGTCATCCGATTGACCACCCGACAAGAACACAATGCCAGGCATGGTCGCTGGAACAGACGATTTAAGACACTGCACGGTGAAATCTGCCACTTCTTCAACATCCGCTTGCTCAGGGCAATCTTTCCCAGCAATAACCATACTGGCTTTCAGAATAGTGCCTTCTAGCATCACATTTTGTTTATAGAGTGCATCAAATAATGCATGCAAAACTTTCTCAGTAACCACATAACAATCTTCAATATCGTGCTCGCCTTCCATAATTATTTCTGGCTCAACCATTGGCACAATACCGGCTTCTTGGCACAAAGCAGCGTAGCGCGCTAAGGCGTGCACATTAGCCTCAATGCAGGTATCGGATGGCATGCCTTCTTCGATGTTGATATTGATGACAGCGCGCCATTTAGCGAACTTGGCACCGAGTGTAGCGTATTCATTTAAGCGCTCACGCAAACCATCCAAACCTTGGGTAACCACTTCACCAGGGAAACCAGCAAGCGGCGTGGTACCCGCATCTACTTTAATGCCCGGCAAAATACCATTGTCCAGCATAACTTTGGTGAACGGCACGCCATCTTTGGTTTTTTGGCGAATGGTTTCATCGTATAAAATCGCGCCAGAAATGTATTCATTCAAATTGGGGGTGGTTAACAGCATTTCGCGATACGCACGACGATTCTCTTCGGTGCATTCCACGCCCACACCATCAAAACGCTTCTTGATGGTGGCATTGGATTCATCGATGGCAATGATGCCTTTGCCGGCAGCAACCATGGCTTGGGCGATTTCGGGGAGTTGGTCGATGCTCATTGGGCGTTCCGCTTGAGTGATTAAGGAAGCGGGTATTATACCTCAAGCTCTGCTTTGGCCGACAACACAATTACTAACAGCAGAATATAATGGCTTAAAAATCAACGGCCTTATTTAATCTTAAAAAGATACCCCTAGAAAAAACTCGCCTCACTTGCTAAACTTGTTATTCCTTGAGTGTTCGGGAAGTTGGTGAAAGTCCAACACTGCCCCCGCAACGGTAAGTCAGATTTTCCATTCATATAGCCACTGGGTAACTGGGAAGGCGAATGGAGTGCAGTACTGATAAGTCCGGAGACCGGCTCAAGGCGAGCGGCAATACGCATGTATTGTCTTTTTTGCACGTTGCGGAGGGCAGCGCGGCCAAATTATTGTCTGCTGTGTTTTGCTGTGCAATGGTTTCGTCGGTTCCTCTTTTAGCGTGCGGCGCGGGTGCGCGTAACTTTACTAAGAGAACGTCATGATCACAAAGCAACACTACGGCTTACTAGCCACATGCATAGCATTTGCATTTTGCCAAACCTCCACAGCAGCAGATTCTGCGCAAGTACTCGATACGGTGCAAGTTACCGCCAATCGATTTGCACAGCCTATAAATCAAACTACGTCGTCAGTAACGGTTATAAACCGCGATGCCATCGAAAAAAGTCAGGCCTTGGATGTAGCCGATTTGCTGATTAAACAAGTTGGCATTGATGTGGTCAGAACTGGTGGTAGCGGTTCGCTGAACACTATTTTCATGCGCGGCGGCAACTCCAACCACACGCTTATTTTAGTGGATGGCATTCGAGCGAATTCGGCTACACAGGGGATATTCGATATGGCGCATATGCCACTAGCCTCGATTGAGCGCATTGAAATTGTGCGTGGCCCGCGTGCGGCATTGTGGGGTTCTGATGCGCTTTCAGGGGTGATTCATATCTTTACCCGCACACCGAAATCATTAACTGCCGAACTACGCGCTGGCAGCTTCAAACGCTATGGCGCAGATATTGGCTATGGCTTTGGCGATGAGCAAAGCAATATCGGCTTTATTGCTGGCACCGATAATTCACAGGGCTTTTCATCCACTAATAGCAATAATAATTATTACAACTCTGATAAAGACGGCTACCGCAATAATCATTTCGCATTGAATGCAAAAACGCAATTGGGCGCACAAACGCTTAAATTCGCCGGCCTTACCACCGACGCGCGGGTTGAGTTTGATCAAGGCGTTACCTTTGCCAAAAATCATTCATGGAGCATGGCGTTGTTCGGCGCAATTAATGATCAGTGGAGCCATAATTTAACCGTTGGCCAAGCTTATGAAAAAAACGACACGCCTGCTTATGCCAGCGTGTATGGCAGCCGCCGCAGCAGTGCTGATTGGTCGAATGCGATAGCCGTTTCAGAACATACGCAATTGGGTTTTGGCGTGAATTGGCTTAACGAAAAAGGCTATACGAACGATTTCGCCGGCGAAGTGTTTAACCGCTCGCGCAATAATGCGGGTATCTTCGGCACCATAAGCAGCCAATGGCAAGCACATACATTTGATTTGGCAACCCGCTTTGATGACAATTCGCAGTATGGCTCGCACAGCACATCTAGTGCAGGCTGGGCATTCCAAGCAAACGCCAATAATCGCATTCGCGCCAGCTGGAGCCAAGGCTTCAGAGCGCCAAACCTCAATGAGCTTTATAACCCAGGCTATGGTGGCTTTTACGCAGGCAATCCCCTATTGAATCCAGAACGTTCGCACAGTGCCGAGTTGGGCTATTTGTTTACGGGCGGTGTTGCATTTACTGCCGAAATTTCCGCCTATCAGAGCAAGGTAAATGATTTAATCAGCTTTGCTGGCTTTCAAGCACAAGCCATCAATATTAGCCGTGCAAATATCAAAGGCCTAGAAGTAGAATTACGTGGGCAAGTTAATTCCATTAACTGGCGCGCACAAGCCACATACACCGATGCCATCAATGAAGATACCGGCAATGCCTTATTGCGCCGCCCGAAACTGAAAGCACTCGCCAGCCTAAGCTATGCATTCAACAACCAATTCGAATTGGGCACCGAACTCACTGGCTACAGTGATCGACCTGACGTTGGACCGCAATTACCAGGTTACGGACGATTAGATTTAACCGCAAGCTGGCCAATAACAGATACCTTACGCTTAGAAGGCCGCCTAGAAAACGTGCTCGATAAGGACTATCAGTTGCTAAATGGCTACAGTACACCTGAGCGAAGTGTGTTCATTCGATTAAGCTATCAAGCGAAGTGAATTTGAGGGCTGGGCAACCAGCCCTCTTGCTTTGCGCAAAAGGTGAGTTATGCTATTCATATAATTATGAAAAAAGTGCATGGATAACTCAGACCATCATCAATATAGCGGCACTTTAACTTTATCTGGCCTTCCAGAACGAGTACTTTTTTTGTGCAATGGTCTTTTAAATATTAATTCTGAATTCTTTGATTTGCATTTACAAAAATTACTAAATGATTTCGAAAGCATACTATTCAAAAAAATCGAAAGCAGTTCACTTAGTGAATCTCAGTCTGAGCAATTCGCAAACTTGCGCAACCTGCAAAGAACGCGGCACGATTTTATCCCACGCTTTCTAGCTGGGGTTGAGCACCAGTTATCTTGCATCCAAAACGTTCTTATTGATAACAGAAGCTTAACCACACATAGCGTAATTGCGCCAAAAGAATTGCTATTGGTTGATCGTGATGCTTTCGACGAAAGTCAGATTCAATTCGAAATATCATCCCGATGTGAATCACAGAATAGCTTTGATATTTTTTTGTTAGGCCAACGTTTTGGCGTGTTAGCGCAAAAGCCAGCTTTTGACGCTGACATTCTGCCGCTTGGCCCAAGAAAATTATGCCAATGTTTACAACAAGCTATTGAATATCTAAATTTAGACACGCCCAGTAAAATTCAAGTTTATTATTTATTTGAACGCTATGTGTTCACCAATTTTGCAGATTTAATTTCCGCATGTAATATTTTTTTGATTGACCAAGGCGTGCTCTCAAACTTAACCTATGTTCCATTTAGAAACCCAGAATTGCGACATAAGAAATCTCCCATTGCTTTGCTTGGAAAAACTCATCCTACACAGCATAGGCAAGTCGTCAATGATGCATATCTAGGCGACAACGTTATTGCTTTCAAAACACCGCAAGACGAACCCAACCAAACAACTGTTAATTCAACAGCCTCAAATGCTAGCGCGGAAAGTTTTTCCGAATTACGGCATTTGTTGGCGAAACGCAAGCAGTTGTTGAACAAACTCAACTCGTTTTCAAATACCTACAACAATGAATCGGGACAACATGGCGCAGACACTTCACGCTTCACTAATGCTTCACCGGAATTACTGAAATCTATCATTAAAGACTTTCAGCACAATGCCATTAACAACCCCAATGCCAGGGCCAGCATTCAACACCTAAAACACGATCTCTTAGCGCAGCTGAGAAATCAATCAAGCCAAGACCAAGAGCTTGTATTAAACGCTGAAGACAGCGACGCTATCGATTTAGTCGGCTTATTAATGGACAATACCTTAAAGGATGTTAACCCGAACTCTGCGGCCTCACAGTTGATTTCATTAATGCAATCACCTCTCATACATGTAGTACTAGAAGATAAAAGTTTTTTTAGTGATGCCATACACCCGGCTAGGCAGATGTTGAATATCATTGCAGAAACAGGGTTTAACTGGCTTGATGAAAGCGCAAGCGATGATTCCATGCATGAAAATATTTCCCGTATCGTGCAACGAGCTGTTAAAGACTACGATGGTAATAATCAGGAATTCATTAATGCCTATGAAGAAACCAATGGTCTTTTGCAGGCCTTGATCCGGAAAGCAGAAGCTGCAGAGCGTCGTCAAATAGAAGCTGCACGTGGCAAAGAGCGGCTTACGCAGGCACGCAATCGAGCAGCTGAAGTGATGTCTGAGCTTACTGAACTAAATGACATGCCGAATGATACTCGCGGACTACTAAGCAAAGCCTGGGCCGATGTGATGGCATTGACTGAACTCAGAAATGGCGTTGGTTCTGAGACTTGGATGAAGCAGAAATTAGTTGCTGAACGTATTATTGCTATCAGTGATATCAATACTGATGCACTAGCTAATGCAGACGCAGTCACTTTAAAGCAAGAAGTTCAAAGCTCACTTTCATTAGTTGGCTATCACCAAGAAGAAGCGAAAAAAATTGCTGAATGTTTAATTTATGACAATCCGCTAGACAAAAAAATTTCATTATTGCAAACCCCGGACAAAATTCGTTTTGGTGAACATACGCAATCGGCTAATATTCAGGTGTATGAGCTCAACAATATTCAATTGGAGCTGGTAGAGCAAATTAAGGAAATCTTAGTTGGCACATGGTTTGAATTCATTTTTGCTGACAACCCAAAACCTGCACGGCGTAAATTAGCTTGGAAAAGTCTTATCACTAATAATATTTTATTCGTTAACCAACGTGGCCAAAAAACCGCCGAAATGACCATTGAAATGCTCGCCATTGAACTTTCTGAAGGTCGGGCGCGCATTCAAACTGAAGACAATAGAAATATCATTGAACGTGCTTTTGAAAGTGTTATCAGTTCGCTTCGCAGTCTTATACCAACTCTAACAAGCAAAGACGCATGACAGAAGATTTCCGCCGACTTAAGCGTCGAAAAACTAGCGCCGAAATTCGCGTGCTGGACTGCATGACCCAAAAAGTCATCGGCTGTGTTGTTGATCTTTCTGAATCCGGCATGATGCTAACAACAATTTCTGACATAACAACGGATGGCTTGTATCAATTCGAACTTTTTTTTACTGAGTCAGCAAATGATAAAAAAACCATCCGTGTTGGCGCACACGAGCTTTGGTCTGTGCCGAACAATCAATCCGGGCAAATAGAAGTCGGCTTCAGATTTATCGATATTGCACCAATTGACCGTGCTTGGTTACGAGTATGGGTTAGCGAGCCCAACAACCGGTATGCCTAAGCATGAACTTCTTAGATAAAATAGAATGCCTAAGCTGCTGCACATACACACTTGATGGGTAAATTAATTATGAACAATTTCAGCGAACACTTAGCATTTGTTACTAAAACTGCAGATGCGGCTCTGGCTAAATCTGGCTTTGATTGCTTAATCATCGCTTCCGGCATCGAGAAAATACAGTTTCTCGATGATCTGCACTACCCGTTCAAACCTAATCCGCAATTCAAATACTGGGTGCCATTAACTCGCAACCCATATTGTTGGATAGTCTATACGCCTGGCCAAAAACCAATTTTAGTTTATTATCAACCCGATGATTACTGGCATGTGCCACCAAGTGCACCGAACGGTGAATGGCTTGAACATTTCGATATTCGCATAATCTATGAAGCAGCGGATGCAGTGCATCATCTGCCCAATCCAGCCCGAGCCGCTATTATTGGTGAAGAAGATACTGCATTGGGTGTTTATATTCCCAACAACCCAAAAACCCTACTCGAATATCTGCATTATCATCGCGCCTACAAAACGCCCTATGAATTGCAGCAAATGCGCAAGGCGCAAGCAAAAGCAGTGCGCGGACATCAAGCCGCTGAGCAAGCCTTTCGCGCCAATGGCTCGGAAGCTCAAATCAATGCAGCATTTTTAGCCGGCGCTGGCCACACTGACAACGATGTGCCTTACAACAATATTGTGGCCTTGAATGAAAACGGCGCA
>JAYTOD010000217.1:0-4930 GCA_043747995.1 Arenimonas sp. | reverse complement strand
TAAGCTGACATTTACGACTCCTGTTCTAGTTCAGATTTGGCGCCGCGAGCAACGCGTGATAACGCTAGACTATTGGCCAATAAAGTGCCAATGACCAATGCCGCGCCAGTAATCACCATGCTAGTAATAGTGCTGATGCCAGCTAAATTATCTTGTTCCAATAGTGCGTGCAGGCCTTTAAAGCCAACACTGCCTGGAACTAGGGTGATTAAGCCAGGAATCTGCACTAAAATTCCCGGTTCGCCGCTGATGCGTTGATACATATGCCCAGCAATAGCCACACTAAACGCACCCGTGAATGCGCCAGCCACTGGCCCAAGCCATGCCGAAGTTGTTGAGGTCACTGAAAACGCTAGAAGGCAAGCGCCCACCATCACATGAATTGAGCGCAGTGGTGCCTGCAAATACACCATAAGTGTTACGCCAAGCAGTGCGATGCAAGGCCATACCATCCATTCAGGCAGTTTATTTAATTGGCTGAGTGTTTGGTATGGAATCCAATCGTTGCCAATTTTAGTACCGATGGCAACGCCTGCGCCCATCATCAACATCAGGATAAACGCGCCTGCTAAGCGGCCAGTGCCAGCCAGCAAATTGCCGGTGGCTAATTCAATCATGGCGATGGTAATGGTGAAGCCGGGCAACAACAATACGATACCGGCTAAAATCACCACAAAATGTGATGTGAGTGGAATAAACACGCTGATGGCATAGGTGACGATGGCTGCGAATGTGCAAAGTAATACCGGTAATACCGGAGCAAGCCCAGGACGTGTTGATAAATACAAGGAAACCATTACAAATAATAAGCCAACTATTCCGGCTGCCAGCATTTCAGGCAATGCACCACCAAGCAACAATGCAATGGATGCCGACAACAAAAAGCCGCTCAACACCATTTGCCACGGTTGCCAAGGTGAAGCAGCCTGCATAATCTGTGTTAGCTGTAGTTCAGCACTATCGATTTGTTCAACACCATTGAGCTTGCGCACCATGTTTTTAAGCGCAATCAATCGCACCATATTGTAGTCGTAGGCAGGCAAGCGGACCAATTTGGACTGTTGCCCGCTTTCAGCAGTTTCCAAGGTGATGGTAAGCATGGTGGGCAGGGCGTAGCAGTGTGCTTCATAGCCAAAGCGAGTGCCAAGCTGGTGCACGTATCGCTCCAGATCATGTGAATTGGCACCGCTGATATGCATGGCTTTTGCCAGTTTGCTCAAGAAGGTAATTAGCTGTTGTTCCATGCGGGTATTGTCGCATATTGCAAAAGCAAAAACCCCGCCAAAGCGGGGTTTGCAAAACAGGTTGAACCTTGCTTAGAAAAATACGCGGATGCCAGCGCTGATATTTCGGCCGGGCAATGGCACTAAATCTTTAATGGCAGATGTTGCTGCATACGCTTCCTGATTGGTCAGGTTACTGCCTTGTAAAAACGCTTCCCAGGTGCTGCTTTCGCCATTGTGGAATTGATAATTCAGATTGGCATTCAATAAACTGTAGCTATCCGTTGGCGTTTCATAGCTAGCTATATCTTTTTGCGCATTGGTATGAATAAATAATACACCACCGCTCCAATTTGACACATTCCAAGACCATTGCGCACCGACTCGACTGCTTGGAATGCGCGGCAGGAAATCACCATTGCTTAATTTTGCTTGTACACCATCAACGAATAAACGCACATCATTTTGATAATCTTGATCGCCGAATTTAACTGTAAACTCTGCTTCATAGCCTTTAAAGGTAGCATCGCCTTGCGTCCATTGGCGAATTGGCAGTAAGTCGCCGTCATCGTCAAAGAATAAGCCGCTGTCGCTTAGATAAATAAAGTCAGCATATTTATTTTTATACACGGATGCTTTGGCTTCAAAACGTTCGCTATGAAAATGTATGCCAAGCTCAATTTGATTGGCTTTTTCTTTAGAAAAATTTGGATTGCCTATTTCGTAGGCGGCTGTGGCGGCGTGCAAGCCATCTGAAAATAATTCCTCTTCCACGGGTGAGCGCTCGGCATGGTCTAGATTCAGGGTCAGATCAAATGATGGATTAATAGTGTAGCGCGCGGCAGCAGAGGCGCTAAACAATCTGAAATCGCGTTGATTAAAGCCAGTTGCTTCAGTTTTATTATTATCAAAACGGGCGCCCAATTCGGTTTTAAATTTATCACGGGTAAATTGCTCAACGATAAATACACCGTAACCACTGCTTTTAGTCGATGGAATAAATGCTTCAGCGCCAATGGCTTCAAATTCTTTTTTCTGTGCCTGAATGCCAAACGCGCCTTTATGACGTTCGTTTGAACTGTGCACGGCTTCAGCCCGCAATTGATGACCTTTACTAAAGAATTGAGTGCCGATTTCATCGCCTTCGAATTCTGTATGTTGGTAATCGGTATATGAATAAGCCAGTTTAATAATGTCAATGCCGTCAATGGGCTTGTTAAATCCAAGTTTGCTATCAAAACGTGTTTGCTGCATGTTCAATGTTACGCCGGGGTCAATGCCATCACCTGGTTCGGCGGGGTTACCATATTCGTTTAAGTATCGAGATAATGATGCGCCTGCATAGCCCCAATCGGAAAAAACTGAGCCGCCAATGGCACCTGTTTTTGTTTGTACTGCGCTATTTGATATGTCTCCGTTAGGGCCAGGGGAATCGTTGTTGTCGCGGTACACGCCATCGAAATGCAAGGCGTACTTATCAGTACCCCAATCAGTTCTGAGCATTTGAGTATAGCCACTGCTGCCATTATCGTATCGCGTTTCAGCGCGGCCACTCAAACCGATCTCAATGGAGCTGGTTACGATTCGGCCATCTGATGCATTAACAATGCCGGCAATTGCTCCGCTTCCGTACAGCAAATTGGTTGGCCCCTTGATGACTTCAATTTGGTCGGCTAAAAAGGGCTCAATACTGACCGCATGATCTTGGCTGACGTTAGAAACATCGTCGCTACTCATGCCATTGGCTAAAATTGCTACGCGTGCGCCATCTTGTCCACGTAGAATTGGGCGGCCAACGCCTGGCCCAAAAAAACTGGTGGTAACGCCAGGAATGCTCGACACTGTCTCGCCCAAGGTGTTGCTTTTTTTTGCATTTAATTCAGCGCCAGATAAAACATTGGCGGGCTGCACGATATCTTCAACATCATTGCCGAGAGGATCAGCGGTGACGGTGATTTTGTCTAGGATTTTCTTGGAGTCGTCGGTTGTGCTTTCAGCCCAAACCGATTGCGCAAGGCTAAATCCAATGGCGATAGAGAGTAAAGTCAGTTTATTCATGGTCAATGTTCCTGTGGTAAATATGTTATAACATAACTGTTATTATTAATGTTACAATATAACTCAATCACAATGCAAGTGGTATGATGTGCACATGAAATCTTTCCTCGATAAATTCGGCACCACCAGTTCTATTGTGTGTGCGGTGCACTGCGCCTTGTTACCAATCGTTGTTTCACTATTGCCAGCCTTGGGGCTTAGCTTTTTGGTATGGAGTGGTTTTGAGTGGGCATTCGTCTGCTTCGCCAGCTTATTAGGCCTATTCAGCTTATGGATGGGCTATCAACGTCATCGCGTGTATCGCGCTTTATTGTTCCTGATTCCTGGCTTGTTGTTAGTCTGGGTGGGTGTGTTGGTACCGAATATTCATCACGCTGTCGTACTTCATGCAGTTGTGATGAGTGTTGGCGGCACCTTAATTGCGGTCGCTCACCTGATCAATTTGCGCCTGAATCATAGCCACGTGCATGATGCCAGTTGCCATCATGCGCATTAAACGCTTGGTGTAAGTCGGCGTAGATGCTAACATAGTCAGCAATTATTGAATAAGGATTCACACCATGGGTAGAGGCGATCGTAAAACAGCTAAAGGTAAGCGCAACATTTCTAGCTATGGCAATGTCCGTACCAACACCGCTAAAAAAGAGGCTGTTGTAGTTGCTGTTAAAAAAGAAGCGGCTAAGAAAGTTGCTCCTGCTAAAAAAGCACCAGCCAAAAAAGCTGCGCCAAAAGCCTAACTCCGCATTTAGGTGCGAATAAAAATGGCCTGTAAGGGTCATTTTTTATGGGTTTTTTCGGTGGGCCAAGGCCCACCCTATGAAGCGATTATCAATTGTTGCAATAGCTTGCCACCCAGCCAATAACACAATTCCGACGGATGCTGGATATTCCACAAGGCCATATCGGCGCGTTGGCCAATAACCAATTGCCCACGATCACTAAGCCCTAGTGCTTTCGCGGCATTTTGCGTTGCGCCGCGCAATGCGTGTTCTGGCGTTAGTTTAAAATGCGTACAAGCAAGCGCCATCGCTAACCTAAGCGATAGCAGTGGCGAGGTGCCAGGGTTGCAATCAGTGGCAATGGCCATGGCCACGCCATGTTGTTCGAACAAAGCTATAGGCGGCAGTTTAGTTTCGCGCAACACATGGTATGCGCCGGGTAATAGCACTGCTACGGTGCCGCGTTCAGCCATTTTTTTCACTGAAGCTTCGCTGCTGTATTCCACATGATCAGCCGATAAGCCTGAAAATTCGGCGGTTAAGCCTGCACCCGATAAATCGCTGAGTTGGTCAGCATGGCATTTCACCGGCAAACCGCATTCTTGCGCAGCTTCAAACACTCGCCGTGTTTGCGCTACTGAAAAACCAATGCCTTCGCAGAATACATCCACCGCATCAATTAATCCTTCGCTATGTAAAATCGGCATCCACATGCAGACCGCTGTAATGTACTCATCGGCGCGCCCGGCAAATTCCGGAGGTAGCGCATGCGCGGCAAGGTAAGTGGTTTTAACCGTAATACCGGTGTGTTCGGCTAAGCGTTTAGCAACCCGCAGCATTTTTCGTTCATTGATTAAATCTAAGCCATAGCCAGATTTAATTTCCACGCACGCCACGCCATCAGCTATCAAGGCGTCAAGGCGCGGTAAG
>JAYTOD010000216.1:0-1889 GCA_043747995.1 Arenimonas sp. | reverse complement strand
ACCTGGATTTCTTTACCTACCTTCTTGAAAATCCCAGCACCGGTTTTTTGCCCTAAGGCTTTATTGGCAATTAAGTTTTGCAGAAATTCCGGCACCTTGAAGTGGTTGTGCCAAGGATCATTAGGCAAAGTATCTGCCATGGTTTTGATGGTTAAGGCCATGGTGTCTAGCCCAACCACATCGCAGGTACGGTAGGTTGCCGATTTGGGGCGACCAATAAGTGGCCCGGTTAATGCATCCACCTCATCAAAACCCATACCGAACTGCACAGTGTGATGCAAGGTGGACAATATTGAGAAGACGCCAATTCTATTGGCAATAAAGTTAGGGGTATCTTTGGCATACACCACGCCTTTACCTAAATTACTGACTAAAAATCCTTCAAGGCTACTCAATACATCTGCATCAGTCTTGACGCAGGGAATTAATTCAACTAAATGCATATAGCGCGGAGGGTTGAAGAAATGCAGGCCGCAGAAGCGGTGGTGCACAGATTCATCCAACACGTCAGACAGCGAATTGATTGAAAGCCCAGACGTGTTCGAGGCCAAAATTGTATTAGCACCAATAAACGGTAATATTTTTGCATACAGCGATTTCTTCCAATCCAAGCGTTCAGCAATCGCTTCAATGATTAAATCACAGTCTTTCAATTGCTCAAGATGTTCATCGTAATTAGCCGCAATAATATGTTGTGCGATACTTTTACTTGCTAAGGGAGTCGGCGAAAGTTTGCCTAAATTAGCCAAGGATTTGGCGACAATGGCATTTTTGTCAGCGCCTTCTGCAGCTAAGTCAAATAAAATGACCGGCACATTGGCATTGGCTAGATGCGCCGCAATCTGCGCACCCATAACACCAGCGCCGAGCACGGCTACTTTTTTAAAACGATAATCAGTCATGTAACACTCCAGAGAATTAGGCCTTAAGGCCAGCTTGTGCGAATTTAATCAGTTGTTGTGCAGCTTTTTCACAGTGGACTTTTTCGGAAACACCAGCTTGCCGCTTAATTAGGCCAAAATCAGCCATGGCGTAGGTTAGTGCGCCGGCGATGAAATCCATACGCCAATACAGTTCTTCTTTGCTTAACGCTGGCAAACAATGCGCAAGTGCTTTAGCGAACTCACGTAATACTTGCCCATAATTCTCGGACAAAAAATTTCGTAGACCATCGTTTTTCTCAGCATAGGCGCGAGCAAGTACGCGCACAAAGGATGCGCCGTGGCGGTCTAAGGTTAATGCAAGGGCAGGTTGGATAAAAGCCAGAAGTATAGCTTCAATGTCTTTTGAATTATGTTCAGTGGCTAATGCCAAGCTAGCTAGCCGTTTCTCACTCATTTGATCCATGCGATGCTTGAATACTTCATGCACTAAATTCTCTTTTGAACCGAAATGATAATTCACTGCCGCAATATTGACATCAGCCCGGGAAGTAACCTGCCGAAGTGATGTGCCAGCAAATCCATGCTGAGCAAATAAACCTTCTGCAGCGTGCAAAATACGCTCTTTGGTATTGAAATGATTCGACATAAGTTCGCTTCAGTTAATTAAACGCTTGTTTTAATCGTATGCTTGTTCTAATTACAGGTCAAGCAATCTCTGTAGATGCTTGAATTTACGTTAAATCCTTTAGATTAAAATCGTTCAAGCGCAGACAGGTTGCGATAAAAAATGCTAAAATGACGGTTTTAAACAACCCTTAAATTTGGAGTTTCCCGCATGGCCGTTGAACGTACCATTTCAATCATCAAACCTGACGCAGTTGCCAAGAATGTTATCGGCAAGATTTATTCGCGTTTTGAAACCAATGGCTTGCAAATCATTGCTGCAAAAATGAAGCATTTGTCCCGTAAAGAAGCCGAAGGCTTTTATGCTGTGCATAGCGAACG
>JAYTOD010000215.1:0-2723 GCA_043747995.1 Arenimonas sp. | reverse complement strand
CAAGGCTGCGGTCAAGGTCGTTTTACCATGATCCACGTGGCCAATCGTGCCCACGTTCACATGGGGCTTTGTACGTTCAAACTTACCTTTTGACATGTTTATCTCTCAAGCAAATGTGGAATATAAGGCCAACTCGCAAACGAATTGGATGAAACTGGTGCTCACGAAAGGAATCGAACCTTCGACCTCTTCCTTACCAAGGAAGTGCTCTACCGACTGAGCTACGTGAGCGGCAACACACAAACTAAACGCTTTTTAATGGAGCGGGATAGGAGAATCGAACTCCTGCGATCAGTTTGGAAAACTGAGGTTCTACCATTAAACTAATCCCGCCCTAGCCTTAATATCAAAGCTCGGTAACGCAACAATAAAACTAAAAACTTGGTAACGTAACAATAAAACTGGTGGAGGGAGGTGGATTCGAACCACCGAAGGCGTAAGCCAGCAGATTTACAGTCTGCCCCCGTTGGCCGCTTGGGTATCCCTCCAGAGTTAGCCAACAATTTTCGCCTGAATTTGGTGTTTTGTCAACGCCTATGCGTCAAACATTGAAGCGGAAGTGCAATACATCACCTTCCTGCACAAGGTATTCCTTGCCCTCTAAACGCAAGCGGCCCGCTTCCTTAGCACCGGCTTCACCGCGATATTTGATAAAGTCGTCAAACGCGATAGTTTCGGCACGAATAAAGCCCTTTTCGAAGTCAGTATGAATCACCGCTGCGGCCTGTGGAGCTGTTGCGCCTTTAGCGACCTGCCAAGCACGAACCTCCTTTACACCGGCCGTGAAATAGGTTTGCATACCCAAAAGTGTATAACCAGCACGAATCACCCTGCTCAGCCCTGGTTCAGATAAACCTAAGTCAACCAAGAACTCCATGCGCTCATCGTCGTCAAGTTGCGATAATTCTTCCTCAATTGAGGCGCAAACGGGAACAACTTGAGCGCCTTCGGAAGCGGCTCGGGCGCGCACCACATCCAGCAACGGATTGTTTTCAAAGCCATCTTCCGCGACATTGGCAACATACATCACTGGCTTAAGAGTTAACAAGAATAAGTCGCGCACCACGGCTTTTTGCTCAGCATCCAAGCCCAGAGCCCGCGCAGTTTTACCTTCATCCAAGCCTTTGCGCAGAATTTGTAGCACGTCTTTTCTTGCCGCGGCATCTTTATCGCCGGACTTAGCCATTTTTTCTGCGCGCAAAAAAGCCTTCTCCACTGAATCTAAATCCGCCAAGCAAAGCTCTGTATCAATCGTCTCTATATCAGAAATTGGATCGACTTTGCCATTCACATGAATAATTTCACCATGTTCAAAGCAGCGCACCACATGCGCAATCGCGTCTACTTCGCGAATATGCGCCAAGAATTTATTGCCTAAGCCCTCGCCTTTTGAGGCGCCTGCCACTAAACCGGCAATATCAACAAATTCAAATGATGTGGGCAATATGCGCTGTGGTTTAACGATTTCGGCTAATTGCGCTAAGCGTAAATCTGGCACCGGAACTACGCCAGTATTGGGCTCGATGGTGCAGAATGGAAAATTAGCAGCGGCAATGCCGGCCTTAGTTAACGCATTGAACAAGGTAGATTTACCCACATTTGGCAAGCCCACAATACCGCATTTAATTCCCATAAAACCCTCGAATTGAGCCTAGCACTTACTTAGCTGCTGGCGTATGTAATTGCTTCATGGCGTCGTTTAAGCGCCCTTCAATCAATAATGGAACAACTGCAATCGAAGCATTGATTGCTTGCTCGACTAGCTCGACATCTATTTTGCTAGGCCGGCCTAATACCCAAGGTGTGACCTGATCTTTGTGGCCAGGATGACCAATCCCGACGCGAAGCCGATGAAACGCACCATTGCCTAGCTGCGCGATACTATCGCGTAAGCCATTTTGGCCACCATGCCCACCATCAAACTTTAAACGCGCAACACCTGGCGACAAATCGAGTTCATCATGCGCCAACAAGCACTGACTTGGCTCTAGCTTCCAGTAATTCAGCGCAGCGGTAAGCGCTCGGCCGGAATGATTCATAAACGTGGCGGGTTTTAGCAGATGAACAGGAACACCCGCTACTATGATTTTCGCTGTTTCAGCATGCAGTTTTTTTTCTACACCCCAACGCGCTTGGTATTTTTCAGCCAGCGCATCAATAAACCAAAACCCGGCGTTGTGCCGGGTTCGGGTATATTCAGACCCAGGATTGCCTAGACCAATCAATAGTTTAATTGCTTCCATAATCCTTACCCTTGAGCTCGAATTCACGAGCTGTTCGGTGTAAATCAATTATTTTTTCTTGACCGGAGCAGCTACCGCAGGAGCAGCGCCCGCTTTTGCAGACTTAGTTGACGGTACGGCAGCGGCTTCAGTTACAGCAGTATCTTCATCCGTGCCGCGAGCAAACTTAGCCATAACAACTGCTAAATCGTGCTCTTTACCCAACCTCAAGGCCGGATTTTCAACGTTGGCTGGCAGCTTAATGTCTGACATATGAATGATATCGCCAGCTGTTAATGCGCTTAAATCGATAGCAATAAATTCAGGCAAATTACGTGGCAAGCAAACGACGGTTAGCTCATGCAATTCATGCGAAACAATGACATTGGCAGTTTTGCCAGCTGGTGATTTTTCTTGGTTCAAGAAGTGCAACGGCACATTGAAACGAATCGCTTCGTTTTCATCGACACGCTGGAAATCCAAGTGCATGATTTGCTGTTT
>JAYTOD010000214.1:0-3206 GCA_043747995.1 Arenimonas sp. | reverse complement strand
AGCGACTGGACTGTCGTTCTGAGACTGGCTCATGGTTTTTCCTCAGCAACAGCTCGAAGTCCTTGCAATAGGTCTTTATTATTTCCGGTCATGTCGGTCAAGCGTGTACCAATATCGGCAATGCGCACGCGCAAATACGAAACGAATAGGGGATTCGAGCGCAATGCGTATGCCGCTTCATCAATTTCATTTTGTGGTAAATCAAGCGAACAAGGATAATCAATCACATTCATAATGGCCTGGTAATCGCCACGCTCAACATAGCGGTCGCCGCATTGTTTGTTTAGCGCGCGTTGCACGTCATTATCAATGCTCATCCGGAAGGCTTCTCGATAGCGTGATTGCGAGCCTTCACGCACCATATTGTCCATGGTGGCAACGTTGTAAACCCGCATGGCCGTCAAGCGTAATTTCTGATCTTTAATCAGCCCAATATTTCCGGTTGAGATTAACTCGTCGTAGCTGGCGCGAAAGCGTTGCGGTTGCTTATATTGGGTTGCACGATAGGCGTTGATCAACAATTGTTCGTTCGACAGCGGCACTTTGGCGGTCAGCGCATTGACCGCATTTTCAGCACTGGCCAGCACGTCGCGGTTGTATTCAATCAAGTATTGGTAGCCGAACGCTTCTTCGCGTAAATCAGCTTTCAGGCGCTGGGTGAATACCGCGGCTTTCTGCTTTGTTTCGCGCTCAACATTCCAATTCGATACCTGGATACCCAAAAAAACACCACTCACAAGCAAAATAAATTCAATCCAAATGGCGGTCCAGTTTTGTGTTTTGAGCGATTGCGATAAGCGGCGCAGGATCATTTTTCTCTCTCGGCAATTTTACGCAGATTTTTGTTTAGTTTTGGGTTATAAAAGTCCAGGTCAGCGAGCGCTGTTTCAACATCTGCAAACCGGAACTGCAAGGCCGGGACCAACTCCACTTTTGAACGTAAGGAATTTGCTGCAGCGCTGATTTTTTCTGCCGGTACATCCAGCGTGCAGGCATAATCCAGCGATTTGACGATAAGCACATAATCGAGCGGTTCCACTAAGCGATCTCCGCATTGTTTGAGCAGTGCGTGCTGCACATCTTTAGATACCGATTTGCGGAATATCTCCCGATACTGCGATTTTTGTCCATCCAAACTAACTTCATCAAACAAAGTTGATGTGTATATTTCGACTGCTGTATTACGCAAGATTTGATCGGATATTAAATCAATCGAGCCGGTGGATATCATTTCATCGTAAGTTGAGCGCTTTCTGACGTTGTATTTGTACTGACTGGCTCGGTAGGCACTGATCACGAACTGTTCGTCAGACATCTCAGCTTCGCCATCCATCACCTCAAGCACACGTTCCGCATTCACCAAAATATCTTTGTTATACGAACTCAAGAATTCGTAACCCCAAGCCTCCTCGCGAAGATCGGCTTTAAGGCGCTCTGTAAACACCGCTGACTTTTTATTGATTTCACGCTCGGCATTCCAATTCGAAACTTGAATACCCACGAACACACCAAGCACCACGATGCAAAAATCTATCGCTATCGCGGTCCACTCTTGTTTTTTCACATGTTGAATAACGCGGCGGAGGATCATGGTGATATTTCCATACGGATAATCTTTATTTTATTTACAGACATAATCGCCCTCGCTGATTTTTTTGCACATATCCGGCGCGCCGTATTTGTCCCATAGCTCAACCAAACCGGAGTCATGTAGAAACTGCGGGAACTCAGGCAGTTCGCGCATAGCTTTGCCCTGTGGGCTCCACAGCAAGGCTAAAAAATCGATTTTGTCGCGCAACAGTCGTTTGTGCACTGTATTCAACGCTTTATCTGGCTCTCCGAGCATAAATAGATACACGGGAACCATGCCCGGCAAATGATCTTTGGAAGTTGCCATGTAATTATCAAGCAAAGTAAGTGCCTGTGTCCGCTGTGTGGCATCGCCGTAAATGCCTTCAGACAAGACGCGAGCGCTATTGGGCGGCATAAACGGCAGAATAGTTGCATTTGCGGATAAATTAATCGCCTCGATTTTATTACCGCGAGCGCTGGCAATATCGGCTAGATTGCGATCAGCAAACTTCAAGCCAAGATTGCGTGCTCGGTTCAGAAAGGTTTCGGCTTTTGCATATTCACCCGCGTGGAAATACATAATGCCGCGCCAGCGTAGCGCATTCGGTAGCATCGGTTCTTTCTCAAGCGCATGTTCAATATGAGCCACCCCTCGTTCAAGGTAACCCATTCTGATCATCGATAATCCATACCAAAAATTGCTGGTGACATCATCGGGATCCAGTGCCAAGGCGCGATCAAACATCTCTCGCTGTTCTATTAATTCGCCAGAAAACCAATCAAAGGATGCACCTAATGCCGCGTACGGTTCCGCCAAGCTTGGGTCAAGCGCACTGGCGGCTTTTGCATTGGCAAGCACTTTTTCTTTCAGCGATTGCAGCGGCTCCTTCGACGAATTTGCCAGCAACACATACATCGTTGCCAATCGGGAATAGGCTCGCGCATAGTTCGGATCGAGCACCAGTGCCTTCTGCAAAGCGGTAACGGCATCTTGGTATTGGGTGAAATCGCGGCGGTTGAAGATGGCCGTGGACTGCAAATACAAGGCATAGGCTTCGGGACTGCTGGTGCCTGTATCAATCAATCGGTTCTGCTGTCCAGCATTCAGCGCCACTTTCAATTCACTGGTGACTTGGCGTGCAATTTTTTCTTGCAGGGCAAAAATATCGGCATCGCTGCCATCAAAGGTTTCCGACCACAGATGAAAGCCATCACTGACCCGAATCAACTGCGCGGTGATGCGTAATTTATCGCCTTGCTTGCGCACCGACCCTTCCAGCACATGTGCCACGCCGAGCGTTTTACCGATGGCTGTCAGCGGCTCATTACGACCTTTAAAATAAAACGAAGATGTGCGTCCCGCAACTTTCAACTCGCGCACCTGTGCCAGTGCGTTCAGGATTTCCTCAGACACGCCATCGGAAAAGTATTCGTTGTCTTTGTCGGCACTCATATTCACGAATGGCAAAACTGCAATCGATTTTTCGTTTTCGGACTTTTCCTGACTCGCGACTTGTTCGGTAATGGCTTGTGTCGTTTGTGTAACCAACGCCGCTTCGCGCTTTGGCGCTAAATAGAATTTATCGAATCCGAAAAACGCTAGGGCAATCGCAAACAATACTAAAATACTGCGC
>JAYTOD010000213.1:0-5478 GCA_043747995.1 Arenimonas sp. | reverse complement strand
AGCTTTCCAATGTAGTGTAGTGTTTAATGGCCGTTGCAATGGTGTGTGCAAATGCTTGCGGTGTATTTTCTAACCATTTTACACAGTCATAGCCATGCTCAGAAAGGGTCTCAACAATCTGTTCGGGCTCTGCAAATAGACAATCGTGTGCCAAGCGGGTTAGTCCGAGATGTTGTTTTTGTCGGTAGTTTATTTCTAAATGCAAATGCGCGTATTGTAACTGCGTGAAAAATGAATGTGTAGATGTTGCATCAAGCAGGCTGCCCAGAATGTTGCCTGCCTCAATTGCGGGCAACTGCTGTGCATCGCCGATTAACAAAACATGTGCGTGTTTCGGAAGCGCCTCAAGCAGTTGAACAAAAAGTGGCAGATCAATCATCGAAGCTTCATCAACCACTAAGAAATCAAGCGCCAACGGGTTTAGCGCTGTAAACTTAGCATGCTTGTTAAGCGGGTTGATTGCCAGCAATCGGTGCAAGGTGATTGCTTGATCTGGGATACAATCAAGAACAATTGAGGACTGCGCTTTCGCCAACAGATGCGTTTTTTGTTCAAGCCATGCCGCGCTCATACGCGCAGCAGCTTTGCCGGTTGGCGCACACATACTGATTTTTGGGAGGCGATTAAAATTTTGCTGAAATAATTCTACCCAGCTTGGCAAGGCACGTGATAAGCAAGTCGTTTTTCCTGTGCCTGGTCCGCCACTTAGAAAGCTTATGGGCTTATAGAAACACAATTGAGCGAGTTGCTCGGCGCTATTGGCAGCGTCGGGGCAAACCAAAGAATTAATGCGGGTCGCCATGGCTTGTAGCAAGCGAGACTCTAAATCGAAAAATTTATTACTAAATAAATACGACTGATTGACGGTGAACAAAGTGTTGCTTTGCAACTCGCCTTGGCCAATTAACGTATTTCTATTTAGCGTAGAAAGTTCAATGTTATCTAGTAAATCAGGGTAGTTAAGTAAGGCCGGAAATTGCTCGGCAAGCCGCGTGCAATCTAGGCAGGTGTGTCCTTGTTTTATTGCTTGTATGCTTAACGCGCACAGCAGACCAGGCCAAACAGAATCGCTTTGGTTGTATTGATTAATAAAACGGCCCATTGCATAAGCGGAGGCATCAATAATATGCATTTGCCGTAATTGATTAAGCCACATAGCGGCCTCCTCGGCTAGCATCAAAACAAAGGTCGAGTTGTTTTATCATTGAAAAGCATGGACGATCACAGTAAATCCCTTCACTTGTGCCGGCTTGCATACCGCGCGCATATAGATAGCGTACGCCACCCACGTGTTTATCATAGTCATAATCATCTGCAAATTTATGCAACATAAAACGGTGCAGTGCCACGCTATACAAGACATACTGCAAATCGTATTCTTGCGTTGATATCGACTCTGCTAAGTGCGATGGCGAATAGCCGGGCAATGCATTTGATTTGTAGTCAACGATGAAATAGCGCTGCTGATGACAAAATAGCAAATCAATTCTACCGGTTAAAAGCCCGTGTAGTTCCGACAGAAAGCCAAGCTGTTTGCGGGCAAGGCAATATCCGTACTGCTGTAAAATGCTGAGTATTTCAACACTATCAGCATGACTTAGCTGAAGGTGAAACTCCATTTCATGCCGTGTATCTGGTGCAGCAAGCTGTAATAAAGATATATCTTCCGGCAAAAGCCCATGCAAAGTATTGTGCACTAACGTGCATAAAGGCAGCACGCCGCTTTCAGCAGATTTGCTGTCATAACCAAATTGTAGTAACGCCGAGAAAGCCAGCTGTTTCGCCGCGCTATTTAGCGCGTCAATCGATGGTGCTTGCCAATCTTGAGGGCGTACGTGCTCCAAAACATAATGCATGGCATTACCGAATGCCGCGCCTTTATAAGGACTGAAATCCAAATCGGAAACTCGTGTTGTTTCATCCGAGGCAGGGCTGCTATACGGTATTTCCTTGGATTGATGCAAACTTGAGAAGCTTGATACTTTCCAAAAATCGCTAAACTTTCGCGATGCATTTAAAGTCGCAGGCAACAGCGGAGTATGTGCAGTGTGAAAAGACGGTACTTCGAGCGCACGCCATGGTGCAACGGCAAAGCGCTGTAATTGCGCATTGATATCGAGTGCAGTGAGCACGTTATTGCCACCATGTAAAACGCGGTTCAAGGCGCATTGTGTATTGTTTTTAACATGCCCCCAAGAAAGATACAAGGCAAATACAGCACGCGTTGCACCTACATACAATAAACGCAAGTTTTCAGAATCTCGCTCCGCTTGAATTTTACCTGCAAGCGCCACATCAGGCGGGTTCTTCGAATAGTACAAGCAACGCTGCGCGCCATCAAAATAGCGTTGCAGTACTGAAGGTTTATTTTTGTTAATCACCGAAAACGGCATAAACACAATACCAAATTCAAGGCCTTTGCTTTTATGTAAAGTCATAATACGGATACGCTGCACACTAGATTCCAAGCGCGGTTTGTTGTCATCATCTTCATTGCTAAGCCTTGAACTTTTTGCCAGTTGGCGGCCATACCAATCCAGCAATTCAGGCAGCTCATCTGAATGCGGACATTGGCTTTGAATCAGTTCAATAACTTGCCAATAATTACTTAAGCGCCGCTCTCCATTCGGAAGCGCCAGAATCGCGCTTTCGGCGCACTGTAGTAGTGGCGAGAAACAACCTAAAGCGCCTTGCTTACGCAGTTGCTCTAGCTTTAGTGCAATATTAAAATCTGCAACTTGCGCGCATTGCAGTAACACACCATACTGCGCGTTTTGCTGTTGCTGCAAGCCGCTTGGGGCTAGTAGGTAGCTTAGAATATTTTGTATATCAATTGCTTCATAGCTGTCAAACACATTGGTTTTATCAACGCACACTGAAAGCACTGATAGATCATTTAAATGCCGTTGCAACAAAGCGGCTTGTTTATTGGTGTCAACCAGAACCACGATATCGTGATGTGTTAGTGCGCGCTTGCCATGTTCGGATTCAACATGCGCATTGCCAGTGCTGATTTCTTGGCAAAGCCATGCAATTTGGTTGGCGCATTGTTGCGCGCATTGCAGGCTTGCTCGGCCAGTGCTTTGTGTTTTGCCATCTTCTTTTGCAGGAATACATAGAAATTGTATTGGCGGCAATGGATTGCCAGAGACACAGACTTTGCCAGGTGCTTTTTCGGCACTTACCGCAATAAATTCGATGTCTTGTTCATAAAATGGATGCGGGGTTATGTCGGTGAATAAGCGCTGTACGGCATGCAACAAATCTGCATTGGTGCGGTGATTGCCGTGTAGAGTTTCTTGCTGTTGCGCCGTTTTTCGGGCTTCTAGATAGGTGTGAATATCACCACCACGAAATGCGTAAATTGCTTGTTTTGGATCGCCAATCAAAGTTAGGCTAGTGTTCTGCTGATTGTTGTAAAGGATTTTAAAAATAGCCCATTGACGGTCATCGGTGTCTTGGAACTCATCCACGAAAGTAACAGGATATGCGGCACGAATGTCGCTCGCCAAAGTGCTGCCTTGTGGTGCCTGCAAAGCACGCAGTAGCTGCTCGATAAAATCATCTGAGCTAATTTGATTGCGTTGTTGTTTAAGCACAGCTAAGCGGTTGCGCAGATAGTCGCGGAAATCGTGTAGCAAATAAATGCTCAGTGAATCGTGGTATGCAAGTAAGCTATCTGCGAAATCTAACCATTCATCCAGCGCTGCAAACAGTGGGTTAACAGGCGCGATTTTATTGTTATTAAGTTTGAATTGACTGGCAGCAAGTTGCCCGAGTTCAAGATCGGCATAGTGTATTGGGGCTGCAAGAAATTTTTGTAAAGCTAGAAGCTGTCGCTGTGTTTTTTTAATTGAATGTGTTACGCCGTTTAAGCACTTGCTTTCAATAGCCTGAATTAGAAGCTGTTCGGCTTGCTGATGATGCGTATGAAAAGCGCGTGATAAATGTGCATGCGCGGCATCAATATCAGGCGCTGTAAGTAGTGTTGGTCGCGCAGGAACTAGCTTGGCATTGGATAATAATTCAGAGCATATTTTCAGCATCGCATCTGGGTTCGGCCAGGTATTTGCTAAAGCATCAGAAAAGTGCGACTCTTGACCTTTTAGCCGCCAAAATTCCTGACAGATTTGTAAGTAAAGATCCTGTGTATCGTCACTAAATTCCGGGCTTGGAATGGATTGCCCAGTTAGCAGAGGATATTCATTAAGCATGCGTTGGCAAAAGCCGTGAATGGTATAAATCGCGACCTTATCAATAGTGGCAAGCGCCTGTTTTAAACGCAATATTAATGTGCTTAATTCAAGCTCAGCAGGACCGCCAAAAAGCAGTTGATCAAAATCTTCATCATCGCTATTCTGCGCAACAATATAAACATCAAGCGCCTGCAAAAATGTGCGCAGCCTGCTGCGTAGTTCGGATGTTGCGGCTTTGGTGAAGGTAACCGCAAGCACCTGATCAATTTGCCGGTTATGCCATAAAACATGCCGAGCAATAAGCCGGATAAGTGTATGCGTTTTGCCTGTGCCGGCGCTGGCCTCAATTAAGCTAATGCCGGTAATTGGCAATCGGTATGGCAAAGACAGTTCAGACATCGGCAGGCGCCCCCATCAATGCGCCGAATACCAGCATCGCCATGGCCTCGAATTGGGTCGCATTTTTCAATGCAACAGCCGAAATAAATCCTTGGCCATGGGTTAGGAACTCAAGGTTGCCATCAAAACTCGGCATATAGGCTTCCGCCTCATTACTTAAAGCCTCATGTAGCCATTCATGCACATCAAGATTAGCGTGTTTGCGCTTAGCAAGATAAAAGGCGTAACTGATTTTTGCATCAAAGCACAGAATGTGAGTTGAGCCAATCTGGACTAAATCGCAAAGCTGCTGTAGCCGCTCGCGTGCTTGCACTGCATTGAACGCCATGGGCCGTGGGGTTAATTTATTTTTTTCAAAATCAAAACACTGCAAAGGCAGTTCACTTGCGCATGCAAGCAAGGCAATCAAACCTGAGCGAATATGCTGCTTGGCATTCATAGGCTTATTAGCGCGGAGATGAATGAGGCCACAGGAATAATTCTGCACAAATTCTGCACGTATGTTAGCGCGCGTTAAGCGTAAATCAACAGGCCAAACTTTAGCGGGGATTTGTAAATTGCTTAAGGCATACAGCGTTTGGTTAACCTGCTCAATATGTATATTAAATGTGGATTTCCCCAAAAGCCCTTGAGCTAATTGTCCATCCGCTTGCAATCGGCTCAATAAAATTTGTGTGGGCTCAGGGTTAATGCGCAGACCATTTTCAAGCATGTATTGTTCAAGCTGGTAGGCCGGCAAGCCATTGAGTTTTCCGTATGGCTCAAGCTCTTCCAGCAATATGTCTTGCTGAGCGATGCCAATACCGAGCTGTTTTGCTAGATGTTCAATCGGCTTAATCCAAAATGTGCTGAGCTGTTCAATGCTGAGTTCAATAGAGCCTTG
>JAYTOD010000212.1:0-5277 GCA_043747995.1 Arenimonas sp. | reverse complement strand
TGATGTAGGCTTTCACACGCTCGCTTATCTCTTTTGTGCTTAGGCCGGTTTTGTCAGACATTAAGCTCGATTCGTAATCATTGACTGTGACGTAGGTGGCTTGCTCAATCATTTGTTTCAGCTCGTCACCATTGTATAAAGGCATCGCTTGGCCAGGGTCGAAGATAAATGGAGTGCCACACTCGGCAAACTCGCGGCAGTTCTGCAGCATCGCTTCGTAGCTGTCGGGGCCAACAATACCAAAACCCACGTCTTGCACATCTTTAACGTGATTTTCATACGAACGCATCATGGCGCCGGGGTGAAAAGCGGTGATTTGGTTATCGTCGAGATCGGTGGTGATAAACGCCTGCGCAGTGTATAAATCCGATAAAACTTTGACATGTGTGAGTGGTATGCCGCATTGTTCAAAATGCTCACGGTAGCTTTCGAAATCTTGGCCAACGGTGGCCATTGGTAAGGGTTGCCCGCCCAACAGCTTCAAATTATAGGCAATATTGCCGGCGCAGCCGCCGAATTCACGACGCATTCTTGGTACGAAGAATGAGACATTCAGGATATGCACTTTATCTGGCAAAATATGGTTCTTGAATTGGTCCTGAAACGCCATGATGGTATCAAAGGCTAATGAACCACAAATCAATGCTCGAGACATCGTAAATCCATGAAATGACAAAGGTCTTATATTTTAACTGATACCTAGTCGACTGTATGAAAATTAATGCAACTCGCAGCAGTTATTACTTGTCCAAAATAGTGTAAAAAGAGTATCCTATCAAATTGAATAAAACCTCTCAAAATAAGGCTTTTCCTGATGTTTAAAAAGCTTCGCGGTCTTTTTTCCAATGATTTGTCCATCGATCTTGGAACAGCTAATACCCTAATCTATGTGCGCGGCCAGGGCATTGTTCTGAATGAACCTTCGGTGGTGGCCATTCGAACGAGCCGTCATGGACATCAGTCACATACCGTTGCCGCTGTTGGTGCCGATGCCAAGCAAATGCTAGGACGCACGCCAGGGAATTTAACGGTAGTGCGACCGATGAAAGATGGCGTTATTGCCGATTTCACCTACACCGAAGAAATGCTCAAACATTTTATTCGTAAAGTGCACACCTCGCGTTTTTTGAGACCAAGCCCGCGAGTATTAATCTGCGTGCCTTGCGGTTCAACGCAGGTTGAGCGACGCGCCATCAAAGAATCGGCATTGGAAGCTGGTGCCCGCGATGTCTTTATCATTGAAGAGCCGATGGCTGCAGCGATTGGTGCTGGCATTCCAGTAGCTGAGGCGCGCGGTTCGATGGTTATTGATATTGGTGGCGGCACCACTGAAGTAGCAGTAATTTCCTTGAACGGCATCGTATATTCACAATCGGTAAAAATAGGTGGTGATCGTTTCGATGAAGCAATTATTAATCATGTTAGACGTACACGCGGAACACTAATTGGTGAAACAACTGCAGAGCGTATTAAACTTGAAATTGGCTGCGCTTTTCCACAAAATGAAATTAAAGAAATGCGTGTTTCTGGGCGCAATCTTGCAGAGGGCGTGCCACGCGAAATTGTGATTAATTCTAATGATGTGCTTGAGGCATTGCGTGAACCATTATCAGGCATAGTCAGTTCTATTAAACTAGCTTTGGAACAAACCCCGCCTGAATTGTGCGCTGACATGACCGAGCGCGGCATTGTGCTCACCGGTGGCGGCGCACTGTTGACAGATTTAGATAAATTAATTTCCGATAAAACTGGCCTTCATGTGCACGTAGCTGACGATCCATTGACTTGTGTGGCGCGAGGTGGTGGCAAGGCCTTAGAGTTGATTGATATGCATGGTGGTGGTGAATTCTCGACCCGCGAATAGATTGTGGCTCTTGCTAAATTTAAATCGATACAAATCGGCAGTAGCATAAATGCGTGGCTACCATTTCTATTTTACTGTATGTTATCGATTACCATTATGCTTGTCGATAATCGGTTTGCTTTAAGCGCTTCAATTCGCAACTATGCCAGTGTTTTGGTGTCACCTGTTTGGTGGTTGGCATCTAGGCCATACAATGTTTGGAAAAGCACAGCCTCAGCAATGCGAAGTAATCAACAGCTCCGCGATCAAGTAAAAGCGCTTGAATCTAAGCAATTGAAATCTGACTTAGCCATTCAGCAAATACCTGCTATACAATCAGAAAATAATGCGCTTAGAGCATTATTATCTGCCAAGCAACGACTGCAATATGCAGCTCGGTTGGTAGATTTAATCAGCATAAATCCAGAGCCAAGCCAAAAACGATTTATCATAGATAAAGGCAAGAATTTAGGCGTACATGTTGGTCAGGTGCTTATTGATGCGCGTGGCTTGGTTGGGCAAGTGTCGGAAGTGTATAGTGATAAATCACTGGTTATTAGTATTACTGATGCCGATCATGCATTGCCGGTTATCGTTTCTCGCTCAGGGTTTCGTTCAATTCTGTTTGGCCAAGGTAATGATCGGGTTTTATCCTTGGCAAATCTAACGCCAAGCGACGATATAAAAGTGGGCGATGTGTTGTTAACTTCTGGCATGGGCGGGCGTTTCCCGGCCGGCATTCCGGTGGGTGTGGTTAGGCAATTTAAGCAAGATGCAGCGCTCGCTTTTGTTAGCGCGCAAGTGCAACCCTATGCGCGTGTTACCTATGGCCGACAGCTGCTGCTTTTGGATGTTATCAAGGAACAAGTATCTCCAGCTGTCGCTAAGCCTTCGCCGATTATTGCCAGCAAACCTAGCATTAAAGTACAGGTAGCTAAGCCATGATTCGCCGTGACACGCCTTGGCTACGTTTGGTTTCGATAAGCATTGCGTTTTTTATTATGATAATCCCGATGTCAGAATGGTTTGCTGCTTTGCGGCCATTTACTTTGGCAATGGTAGTGATTTTTTGGATTCTAGAAACGCCGCAGAAAATGCATTTTGGGCGCGTATTTTTGATTGGTTTAGTGCTAGATTTAGCCAGTATTTCAACATTCGGCGAGTATGCACTGCGCTTGCTAATTATTGCCGGTATTATTCATCAGATACGCAGTCAATTTCGTTTTTACCCAATTTGGCAACAGGCCTTGTTTGTGATGGCATTGTTGTATGTTGACCAAATTGTTTTGTCTGTATTGAAGTTGCTGCATGGGCTTCCTCAGCAATCGTTTGAAGCATGGGTTTCACCCGTTCTGGCATTTCTAATTTGGCCATGGTTGTACATGATATTAGATAATATACGCTTGCAGAGTCGGCCAAAATAGCGTGGCTGCATTTTTAAAAAATCAGTATTTAGAGGCAGAACTATTTCGTCAGCGCTCAATCTTATCGATTGCCATTGCGGTTTTAATGATGTGCTTGCTTGCCAGCGGATATTTCGTATTGCAAGTTATTAAGTTTGAAGACTTTCAGAAGCAGGCTGATAGCAATCGTGTCAAATTCAAACCAACTATGCCAGCTCGCGGCTTAATTTATGATCGCAATGGGGTGTTGCTTGCCGATAATGTGCCGGCCTATCGTTTAGAGCTTATCCCTGAGCAAGTGGAAAATATTGATTTGACCATCAAGCAATTGACAGCGTTGGTCAGTTTATTGCCGGACGATATCAAGCGCTTTAATCGTGCGCGCGGAAATAGCCGCAGCTTTTTACCAATCACCGTTAAATTACGTTTGAATGAACAGGAAGTTGCGCGCTTTTCCATCAATCGCCATCGTTTTCCTGGCGTTGAAGTGGTGCCATATTTAACCCGCCGCTATTTGTACGGCGATTTATTAGCGCATGTGATTGGCTATGTAGCGCGCTTAGATGTGGATGATTTAAAAGCTATGGGAGATGAGCGCTATTCGGTGCTTAGCCACACTGGAAAAACTGGAATTGAGCGCGCTTACGAAGAGCAACTGCGCGGCACCATTGGTTATGAAGAAATTGAAACTAATGCCCGCGGCCGTTCGTTGGGTGTTATTAAGCGGCATATTTCTCAGGCCGGCACGGATTTGCGCTTAAGTATCGATTTGGAATTGCAAAAAGCAACCGTTGCCGCTTTTGAAGATAAAACAGGGGCGGCCGTTGCTGTGGATCCAAACACCGGTGAAGTATTAGCAATGGTCAGCTTGCCATCTTTCGATACCAATTTATTTATTAATGGTATTTCTACATTAGATTACCAAACACTCTCAACCGATCTATCGCAGCCATTATTTAATCGAAATGTGCGTGGCGGAACGCCGCCAGGCTCAACCATTAAACCGTTCGTGGCATTGGCTGGCTTAGAATCAGGCTTGCGCAAACCCGAAGACAGCATTTACTCCAGTGGTGAGTTTTTCATTCCCGGCCAGCGCCGTGGATACCGTGATGCACACAAGGGCGGGCACGGAGTGGTTAATTTGTATAGCTCAATCGCTGAGTCGGTAAATACCTATTACTACAAACTGGCACTGGATATGGGCATCAATAAATTCGACGCTTATATGCGCCGCTATGGTTTTGGCCAGCCGACTGGTATTGATTTAATTGGTGAGGTGTCCGGTATTGTGCCTTCGCCGGAATGGAAGCGTAAGCGCTTTAATCAGCCGTGGTATACCGGTGAAACAGTTATTGCAGGTATTGGTCAAGGCTATTGGGTGGTTACTCCTCTGCAATTGGCACAAGGCACAGCGAGTTTGGCCAATGGTGGGCAATTAATACCGCTGCGCTTAGTACAGCAAAAACGGATTGGGTTAAATCAGCCTTGGCAAAGGCAAGCAAAGCCGGCATCGAAATCCATTGGCGCTTCAGCACAGCAATTACTTGCCATTAATCGCGGCATGCAGATGACGATGCATTCGCCTCGTGGCACTGGATATGCCATAGGTGCAAATGCGCCCTATTTGATTGCAGGAAAAACCGGCACTGTACAAAAAGTGAGTCGCAAAGGCAATATCAGCTTAGACCCCAAAAATTTACCTTTAAATTTACGCCATCAAGCATTATTTATGGGCTATGCGCCAGCCGGAGCGCCAAAAATTGCGGTGATTGTGGAAGTGGAGCATGGCGGCTATGGAGCCAGTTCTGCAGCGCCAATTGCACGAAAAATGATGGATGCTTATTTATTAGGAAAATCTAAACGTACTGTTGAGAATTCGCCATGATAAGTAATGCCATAATCCGTACTAATCGCTTTGTTAGTCGAATTTTTTCGCGTGTTGATGCGCCATTGCTACTCGCTTTAGTCGCTGTAATGTTGGTCAGTTTGCTGGTGCAATCTAGCGCTGGTAAAGATCCGTTACACGCAGTA
>JAYTOD010000211.1:0-4234 GCA_043747995.1 Arenimonas sp. | reverse complement strand
GCCATTTCTGACAAGGCAAAAAAGCCGTTAAAAACCACTAAAACAAACACAATGCCAAGTTCAATCATGCGTAAGCGCTAAGGATTAGATAAAGAATAGGATACCCTATGCAAGCTTATTGTGTTTTAAGAATTGGGCTAAATGCCCCGTATGGTGCATATAATTGCTTTAGAATAGCCAAAAGTTAAACATTCATTCAGGGGCTGACCATGTTTTCATTGCAAACGATTTTTGGTAAGGGTGATAAATTTTATGGTTTGCTCGAGTCTAGCGCCGCCGCCGGCCGAGAAAGTGCGCGCGCTTTAACAGAATTACTATCGACACCGGCAGCGCAGCGTTCGCTAGAGAAATTTAAGCTTGCCAGGCAGCGTGAAAAAAACCTTGCCGGGCAAATCAGTCAGGAATTAGTCAATACCTTCGTTACCGCCTTGGAGCGTGAAGATATTGAGGCACTCTCAAACGTGTTGTATAAAATACCAAAAGTTATCGAAAAGTTTGCCGAGCGCTTTACTTTGGCATCGCACCGTTTGGGCGAAGTGGATTTTATTTCTCGCGCAAAAATGCTAGAGCAGGCCTGTGAAGTTATTGAAGAAATGACTGGCCAGCTGCGCAAAGGCATGAATTTAGAAACCAGTAAAGATTTAAACGATAAAATGCAGGCTATTGAAGCCGAAGCCGATCGCCAGATTCTGGAGCTGTATCGTGAAAGTTATCAGAATGAAACTGATCCGATGCGTTATCTGATTTTGAAAGACTTGTTCGAATTATTAGAAAAAGCCATTGATCGTTGCCGCGATGCCGGTAATGTAATCCATCACATTATCCTTAAAAATTCTTAACAGGCTGTATTTATGGATCTCGCACTGGCACTCCTGTTATTGGTGATCATAACAGCCTTGGTGTTTGAGTTTATCAATGGCTTTCATGATACCGCCAATTCCATTGCTACCGTGGTGGCCACCAAAGTGCTCACGCCAAGTCAAGCGGTAATACTAGCCGCCGTCATGAATCTAATTGGCGCGTTTTGGGGTACCGCAGTTGCAAAAACAATTTCGTCGGGCTTGGTGGATACCGATGTGGTGGATGTTTCATCTACGGTGCTGATCTGCGCATTAATCGGCGGTATTATCTGGAACTTGATAACCTGGTGGCGCGGTTTGCCGTCTTCTTCTAGCCATGCCCTAATCGGCGGTTTATGTGGTGCGGCTATTGCGGCTTCTGATAATAATTGGCATGCTTTGGTTTGGTCGAAATATGGTGAAAGTTGGGCTAAAAATTCCGGCTTGTTGTGGAAAGTGGTTATCCCGATGGTCACTTCGCCATTGCTAGGATTTATTCTTGGCATGCTGATTATGGGCATGTTAATGGCCGTGATTAGTTCAATGAATTCGACCGGTGGTTGGATGGCCAGAATTTCTCGACCGCGCTGGGTCAACGCATTTTTTGGTAAAGCGCAAATTGGTAGTGCTGCCTACATGGGCTTTGCACACGGCACTAATGATGCACAGAAAACTATGGGCATTATTGCATTAGCTATTTTTAGCGCGCAGTCTTCGGGCACTTTGGATAATTTACCAAGTTGGTTGGCGTTTTTGCATCCAGACGGTGGTGAAAAAGGTATTGATAGCTGGATTATTGTATCTTGTGCACTGGTGATGGCGGCAGGTACAGCCATGGGCGGTTGGCGTATTATCAAAACACTTGGCCATAAACTGGTTAAATTACATCCGATTAATGGCTTCGCAGCAGAGACCAGCTCGGCCACTATTTTATCGATAGCCGCCCATTTTGGTATGCCAGTATCCACCACACACAGCATCTCAACCGCGATTATGGGCGTTGGTTTCGCTAAGAATCCACGAGCACTGAAAATGTCGGTGATAGAACGCATTATCTGGGCATGGATTCTCACTATTCCAGCTGCTGGCGGCATTGCTTATGGCTTGGTACGCTTACTGAAGCATTACAGCATCGGTTTCTAGTTCACACTTGGCTCACTTTGATGCTTAAAAACGCCCATTATCAGACTGTTGTTAATGCCATTAAACGCATTCCATACGGTGAGGTCAGCTCGTATGGCGAAGTGGCTGCTGCTGCGGGGCTGCCGGGGCGGGCCAGATTAGTAGCGAAAATTCTATCTGATTCGAGTGCACTCGGCCTGCCATGGCACCGCGTTTTACATGCAACGGGGTATATTGCTTTCCCTGTCGATTCTGAATCGTTCAATGAGCAAAAGCGACGCCTGCAAGCAGAAGGTGTTGAAGTAGTGCAGGGCAGAGTTAAGCGTGATAAAAAAACACTGGATTTAGATGCCTTGCTGTGGGCGCCCGACTAATGCAATCGGTTATGATGACAGCATCACTTTGAAAGGTCTTGTATGAATTTACCACCAATAACCCGAAACCTGCTGTGGATTATGGCCGGTGTTTTTTTGGCACAGCAATTTCTAGGCACACAACTCGCACCCTTTATGCTCTGGCCCTGGGGCGATTTCCCCGCTGGCATTGGCTCGGATGGTATGCCAATCAGTATCGGCTTTCAGCCTTGGCAATTGCTCACCTATGGCTTTATGCACGGCGGCATGGGGCACTTATTCTTCAACTGTTTGGCCTTGTATCAATTTGGTGCACGCTTGGAATATACCTGGGGCGGAAAAAAGTATTTGACGTTTTTTTTAGTTTGCGTAGCAGGAGCGGGCTTATGCCAACTGGCCGTAACCAGCTATCTGTATGATCCCGCGCAAGGCCCAATTCCAACGCTAGGCGCATCCGGTGGTGTGTTTGGCTTATTGTTGGCGTATGGCATGCTGTTTCCGCGCGAGCGCGTGATGCTGCTGATACCACCCATTCCGATGTCGGCACGCACATTAGTAATTGGTTTTGGTGTGCTTTCGTTAATCATGGGTGTTACTGGAGCTGGCGGCGGCGTTGCGCACTTCGCACATCTGGGCGGCATGCTATTTGGTTGGTTACTGATCCGTTATTGGGATGGGAAATCGCCGTTCAGGAAAAAACGCCAAGGCCCTTGGGGCGTATAAGGCGGCTTTTAATAGCAGCCTAACGTTTGCTTTTACCAATGCTAGCAAACTCTGAACCAGCCACTAATCGCAAGGCTTGCAATTTATACGCATGCAGTTCTTGTGCAGCCTGTTGTGAGGATAGCAGAAGGCTCGGATAAATCAATTCAAGACTGCGTTTGAAAGGCTTAAGATCTATCACTCTGTTGCGGGCACGAAATACCGCCTGTTCGTTCGGGGCGTAATTCGGCAACAGATTTAATTTTGCATCAACAGCAAAACAGTGCGTGCTATTTTCGGCATCAGTGAACACGCTTTCAAGCACCACGCTGCGTGGATGTAAGGTATCGTCGGTCATAAAGCTGGCACTGCCTGACTGGCTACTAATAAAATTACCAAACACCGCTTGAAATAAAGCATGCGTGTGATCTAAATGTAGCAACTCAGCATCTTGGCTGGCTATTTCAAAGTTAAAGGTGCACTGTAAATCAGCACTTTTAGGCGCAGCAAATGCATCTAAGCTTATCTTGTTGGTATCTAACAGAAAATTATGCGCATTCAGCGGGCTGAAAACAGCACCGTAATAACTAAGTAGCTCGATAAATAATGACTCAAAACTGTCTTGGTTAATCGTTTGAAGTTGCACAGAACTGGCATGCTGCAAACACTTTCTACGTAAATCATACAAATGGCTTTCATCGCTTTGATTGAGCAGTAAGCGCAAGGCCGGCGGGATACTTTTTTGCTCAGCATCCAACACGCCTTCCATATAGGTATGTTGTGCGCATTGATAACTTAGTAAACCATCCACCTCGCTAACTTTGTCAATGCATGCGAAAGTGCCATCGACTGAAATAATGTCTTGCGCAGTGAATTCACAGCGAATAAGTGGCGCACTTGCTAATGCAAAATGTTTTAATTCAGCGCAATCGGTAAATACAATGTCAACTTGGCGATTATCGGCTCTAAGAATTGTGCCTAAGCCTAATTCGGGCTCTGCGCTTGAATACCAACGTTGGCCAGGTTTGAATACTAACATCGGCGCATTGTACTGAGTTTGCCAGTAAAGCGCAAAGGTAAAATGTAGGCAAGGATTACAATTTGGAAAACATTAAGGCTGCCAGGCGTAGCCAAATTTTAGGAACAGGCTTCGTGCAGTTTGGTAGGTATCGGTTTTGATGTTGTCTTCATTGCTGCCAAAATAATTATCACTGTAGC
>JAYTOD010000210.1:0-13207 GCA_043747995.1 Arenimonas sp. | reverse complement strand
AGGCGCGCTTGAAATTGTTCTTGAGTCAATTTATTGGAGCTGGCAATACTTTGAATTGTTTGATTGAGCTCGGCGTCAGAAACCCGTATGCCAATATCTTTGGCACGGTTAATTTGCAAGCGTTGCAGAATAAGGCGTTCCAGAACTTGTTTCTCAAGTACTGCATCAGGCGGCAATTGCCCTGCCTGTTTGGCATATTGCGCTTTAATATTAGTTATCGCATGTTCTAATTCACTACGCAGGATGACATCTTCATCCATCACCGCCACGATGCTGTCTACTGCCATGGTGGCTTCGGTATTTTGCGCAGAGACAGAATGAACTAAGCCGGAGTTAAGTAGCAACACGCTTAGTGTTATGCGTTTGAGGGAAAATGACATGTACCACTCCAGAATTTGGTCAAAATAAACAATAACAATCAATACGCTAGGATACCATTATCTTTGAATAATTCAGGCCGGCTACCAACTTGGCCTATGCCATTCAGTTCCAACTCAATGAAAATACCCAAGTTTTCACGGCTGTCGAAACTGCGAATATATTTTCGTCCGAACAATCGGAACGCCATACAGCAACTCCGCCACTCAAAACCCAGCAAAGACTCAAGGTTTTGTTGATCACGCAGAGAGTATGTCCAGCGGCCCAAGGCGCTCCAATTGGCATTGATAGGTAGGACAAATGACAGATCGGTTTGTTCCGCAAAATCTGCACGGTAGCGATAGCTAGCATTCAACTTCACACCATTCTTCATTGACCAATAACCCCGGATAGACGATAACTCGGTTTGTTTGGTGTTTGGATTCCAATGTTGGGTAACGCCAATTTGCCACTCATCACTTAAACGAATATTTGCCTCAGCAACCCAAGCCGAGCCATCATTAGGCCGTAATGGCTCATTGGGTAGGTATACTTTTGGATTATCGAAATAGGTGATGCGGCCGATGCTGAAGTTCATTCTCTCTTTGCCGTTATCGGCATTCAGAAAGCGGGTGGTCACTGCGGTAGTTAATTGATTCGCATCAATTTGCCGATCGGCACCGCCATACAAATTTTCGCGGAATAGTGAAGGCCACATAAACGTAAGCGCTTGCGTGTCAAAAATCGGAATATCGTCTTGGTTCTTGTACGGCACATTTAAATAAAATATTCGCGGCTCGAGCGTTTGTATAAAAGACTGTTCAGCAAAAGACACTGTGCGTTCAAAACTGGCACCCGCATCGAGGCTAAATATTGAAAGGCCACGAGAGATATGTTTATTGGACTGCGCATTATTTTGTTCATTGCTAAGCCAATACTCGGTTTGCCGCCAGCTTAAGCTTGGGGTGGCATACCAAAATGCGCCTTTAAATGGCATTTTGATAAAGGGCGTAATATCCAGGCGATTGCCGTCATCAAGCTGGCTGTGTGTAAAGGCCACCGCTTCAGCATTTATGCCAAATTCAAGCCAAGGAAAAAAGGGTTTTGAGCCATTTATTGCAATGCGCGGTAAACGGCGATAAGGCTCTGATCCAGGTGCTTGAGCCGGGTTGGCAATTTCCCAATCGGCGGCAGATAACTCAAAATTCCAGTATTTACCACGACCATAGAATCCTACTTCGCTTTTTAGTAGCGCTGTTGACGTTTCTGTGATGGAATTGCCGAAATCCGAAAAATAGAATTCATCGCTCGCGTGGTTTAAATTGCTGTGGAAATTCCATGAGCGGTTCATGGCAATAAAATGTGACCAAGATAAGAGATAGCGATTTCTATCGCGCAAGTCATCATTAGGCAAGTAGGTGGCTGAAAATTCACCTTTTTGTTGGCCTAACAAATAACGAAATTCTGAATCCAGCATAAAGCCGCGTTTGCTGAAGAAGCGTGGGGTTAATGTGGCGTCATAGTTTGGGGCTAAATTCAAATAATACGGCATGGCTAGTTCTAAGCCATTTAAACTATCTTGGCCAATGGTTGGCGACAATAAGCCAGAACTACGTTTACTATCGGTTGGAAACTGCATATAGGGCAGCCACAAAATTGGTACATTACCAATTTGTAAGCGCGCGTTTTTAGCTCGACCTTGATGCGTGTCGTTATTAATTTTAATTTCATCGGCAACAAACTGCCAACTTCTATGATTACTTGGGCAGGTTGAGAAATTCGCTTGGCTTAATTGATTCAATTGGCCTTGAACATTGACTTTCTCTGCGCTGCCATTGGCATTGCTATCATGAAACTGATAGTGCAGGCCTGTAAGTTCAATGCTATCGGTTTTGGTGTTGCCTTTAGCGCTTTCGGCGGTAATCCGTAGTGTTGGGTTTTGAAAACGGACCAGACCTTCGGTTTGGTAGGTTTCATTACTGTGTATATAACGCAGTTTTTCAGTGCTTAACCACTCTTGACCACGTGTTAGCTCAACATTCCCTTCAAACACCGATTCATCTTGTTTTTGGATATCAAAAGTAGTTGAACTAATATTGGTTGGTAACGTTTCCGGATGTTCAATGCGCTCAGTACTCAACGGCTGAAACAAGGGCAAAGATTCAGGATTTTCGCAAACCTGCCAAATACTCCGCACTTCTTGCGCTTGGCTTGTTGTGCCAAACAATATACTCAAGCATGCAATGGATAGTTGGCTTCGTGTCATTTATTTGCTCTGCGTCGATCGTGTTGCCATAGCACTTCACCATGGCCACTGGCACGGGCTAAAACACGTGATAACACGAATAATAAATCCGATAAACGATTGAGATAACGAACCGCTTCCGGCCTAACTGCATCATGGCGTGACAAAGTGACAACTTCGCGTTCTGCGCGACGGCAAATGGTGCGTGCCAAATGGCAATGGCTAGCCGCTAAGCCGCCACCAGGTAAAATAAAATCTTTTAGCGCCGGCAAATCTGTATTAAACGCATCGAGCTGCTGTTCAAGATGCAGAATGTCTTCATCGTATATAGCCGCATGGCCCGGAATGCATAATTCGCCGCCTAAATCGAACATGTGGTGTTGTACGGATACTAGTAACGCCCGTACATCATCGGGTAACTCGCAGGCCAACACTAAGCCAATAGCTGAATTGGCTTCATCGACGGTTCCGTAGGCAGCAACGCGGGCTGAATCTTTAGAAACGCGCGAGCCATCTCCTAAGCCGGTGGAACCATCATCGCCGGTTTTAGTATAGATTTTAGTTAATCGATTGCCCATTAGGCGCGTGTATTTGCCAAAGTGGGCAGGCGCTGCTTCAATAGCTCATAGCCGCCAAACAACACGGCCGAATACAGCAATGTGCCAAACACACCGTTTTGAAGAAATGGCAGGCCTGCTACATAGGCGGCCATTAAGCCGTTGATGGTTTGAGGGTAAAAACTAGAGCCAAACCATACCCCAAAATTAGTGACTAAGAAGAAAATCACTGAGCCGGCAATTCCGTAGCTGGCCACACGCAATACCGAAATTTTATTACGCAACCCAAAGCCTAAAAAGCTTAAAGCGGCAATGGTAAAATACACTAACAAAAATCCAGCAGAAACGAAATAGTGGAAGTAATCGCCGCCCATCATTAGGCCCAAGGCTAAATCTGAAATAAATAGCGCAATTAATGGCGCTAATATAGCCCAACTGCGTTTGGCAAAGTACGCGCCACCGAATAAAGCCATTGCTTCAACCGGCGAGAAATTCGGCGGGTGCGGTATCAGGCGGGTTAATGCTACGGCAATAATTAAGCATAGTAAGACCCAAGGGGCAGCTGAAATCGGGGAAATGGCGCGGTTCGGCATAAAACACTCAAGGCAGAAAAAGACAATCAGTAATAGAATACCTTATTCAGCCGCTTTTGAGATGGAAAAACGTGCAGTTAGAGCCCGAATCTTTTGATTTAACCATTGTCGGCGGCGGTTTAGTTGGTTCAAGCCTTGCGTGCGCGTTAGAGCCCTTTGGTTTGCGTATTGCCTTGATTGAAGCGGCACAAAGCGCGCATGTGGCATCTGGATTCGATCAGCGCAAATTGGCGCTGTCAAAGCTTAGCTTGGATGCGTTAAGACAGCTTGGCGTGTTACAGCGATTATCATATCAGCCAACTGCTATTACGCAAATTCATGTTAGCCGTGTCGGCGATTTTGGTCGTGTGTTGCTTAAAGCCAGCGAATTTGGGCATTCTTCGTTTGGCGCCGTTGTGCTTGCGCAAGATTTAGGTGAAGCATTAGTTGGGCAAGTGAATGCTTTGAAAAATACTCAGCGCTATTGCCCGGCCAATGTAACGAATTTACGTATAACCGATAGCGGTGCAGAACTGCATGTTGAAACAGCGTCAGAAGGCGCTAAGTTGATACACGCAGGATTTGTGGTGGCGGCTGACGGCACGCATTCATTGGTGCGAACGGCGCTCGGCATCGGCACACTTGAGCATGATTACCAACAGCAATTATTCGTGTGTTCGTTGCAGGCCGAGAAACCCAGCAATGGCGTGGCCTATGAACGCTTTAGTGAGCAAGGACCTATAGCTCTATTACCGATGGGCGATGGTCAATATGGTGCAATTTGTGGCGTTGCAACTGAACGTGCGGTAGAAATTGCAGGCTTGAGTGATAGCGACTTTAGCGATTATTTTCAGCAACGTTTTGGCTGGCGCGTAGGAAAAATTTTGCAAGTGGGTAAGCGCTCACATTATCCACTGAAGCGCGTGTTGGCTGAGCGAATTGCAGTGCCGGGCTGTGTGCTGATGGGTAATGCTGCACAAACCATTCATCCAATTGGCGCGCAAGGCTTTAATTTAGGCTTACGCGATGTACTAACTTTTGCAGATTTGGTTAAGCAATTTGGATTGCATGAAGATATGCCAACACTTTATGCGCAGAGTCGCATGGAAGATCGCGAACACACGCTAGCCTTTAGTGATGGCTTGGCGAAATTAACCAGTAATCAAGGTTTTCCACTGCATGCTTTGCGCTCAGTCGCGTTATCAAGCATAGGCCAAATGCCACACTTGGCCGCTTCCATGGTGTCGGCGGCAATGGGTATGCGCCATCAACACTTATTGGATGCAAGCGCATGAAAGCACAGATTGATATTGCTGTTGTTGGCGCAGGTGTAGTTGGCCTAGCGGCAGCACTGATGGCCGCAAAGCAAGGTTTGCGGGTTGCTATTATTGAGGCACACACACCAAAAGTGTGGAAGAGCGATGTGCCGGATTTACGGGTGTATGCACTTGCGCTGGATAATCAGCACTTTCTTGAGCAGCTAGGCGTGTGGCCAGCAATTAAGGCCAAGCGCGCGAAAGCCTACAACAACATGACCGTGTTTGATGAAGTGCATGGCCAGCCCTTGCAGTTCACAGCCAATGCGCTAGGGCAAAGCTATTTAGGGCATATTGTTGAAAACGAGGTGATTGTTGAGGTGCTTTGGCATGCTTTGCAGCAAGAAAAAAATGTGCAATTTTATTGCCCCGATAAAATCCAAGCCATACACTCAAACCCGAATGCTGTTCAACTGATATTACAAAGTGGCATTGAATTTGACGTGTCGTTAGCCATTGGCGCAGATGGTGCGCGCTCCAAAGTACGCGAGCTGATTGGCATTGAAATCAAAGCACATGACTACCAACAAAAGGGCTTGGTGGCATTTGTTGAAACCGAACTGCCGCATCAAAATACTGCATGGCAGCGATTTCTAAGCAAGGGGCCATTGGCATTTTTACCATTTGCCGATAATGTCTGTTCGATTGTTTGGAGTTTGCCAAATGCGCGAGCCGATGAACTGTTACAAGCCGATGCCGAATCGTTTTGCCGAGCACTGGATTCAGCCTTTGCCGGAACCTTAGGAAAAACACACTTAATATCCGAACGCGCCGCTTTCCCTTTGCAGCGCCAGCTTGCCAACGCGATGATCAAAGACCGAACACTGCTGCTTGGCGATGCCGCCCATGCCGTGCATCCGCTGGCTGGCCAGGGTGTGAATTTAGGCTTGCGCGATGTGACTGAGTTGCAGAAGGTTTTTGCGCAAGCACAAGCTAAACAACTCGACCCTCTCGCCTTAAATGGCTTACAACGTTGGGCACGGCAGCGCTATAGCGATAACGCCATGGCAGCGTATGCCTTCGAAAATATCAACCGTGTATTTTCAAATGATAATTTTGCCTTGAGTTTATTGCGTGGCCCAATGCTGGGTTTAGGCAATAAAATTACACCACTAAAAAACGCTATGGCGCGTTATGCGGCAGGAATTTAACTAAATGAACAACCTTCAAAACGTTTTCCTTTTCTCGCTGTTTGCCGGATTTATCATTCTTGAATTTGTGTTGGGTAAAGCTAAAACACTGAATGCCAGTAAGGCTGACAATATTCTGGATATGCTCTGTGTTGCGCTGTTGGCAGGCTTCACACAGCCATTTATTTTTTGGTTGGTACGGCAAGCTGGCTTAGCATGGGCGCCTGAACTGCAAGGCGCATGGTCTGCATTGCCGTGGTATGCCATGTTCGGCATCTTGCTAGTAGGCGACGACATGCTGCAGTACTGGTGGCATCGTGCGTCGCATTCGCCTTTGCTTTGGCCACTGCATCGCGCCCATCATAGTGCGCAGTACATGAGCGCACGAATAATCTATCGCAATAATTTTTTCTATTATCTAGCCATGCCAGGATTATGGGTTTCCGGTGCTTTAATTTATTTTGGTTTTGCCGATGTTTATCTGGTCTACATCGTCATCAAACTGGCGGTTATTACTGGTGCACATGCTGCAGTGAAATGGGATGCGCCACTATATAAAATTAAACGCTTAGCGCCAATTATGTGGCTGGTGCAACGAACCATTTCTACGCCCAGTACGCACTATGCACACCATGCCATGTACAACAATGGCGTTGGGTTTTATACCGGCAATTTCGGTAATTTGCTGTTCTTTTGGGATGTATTATTCGGCACCGCGCATATTACACAACAGTATCCAACACAGATTGGCTTGCGCGATGATCAGTTGTTCGGCAAAGAAAAATGGTGGGTTGAAATGTTTTACCCACTATTTCAATCAAAGCGCGAACATTCTGCTTTGGTGCCGGGCGGCAAGCCGTATGATGAAACAAACGCATCTTAAGTTTGTTGCGTTGAGAGCTTTATCAAATCTCAATACACCAACCTAATTCATCAGCGCAATCGCCGGTTTTAATACCATCCAAATACGTTTTTATTTTGTTTGATAGCACGCGCTCAGCAACCGGCGGCAAATCAAATACTTCGCCGCGATAACCAATTTTAGCGATTGGCGCGATAGTGGCAGCAGTGCCGGCGCCGAAGGCATCCGTTAAGCGGCCTTGGCGAATGGCTTGCACCACTTCTTCAACCGAAATGCGGCGCTCTTCAACGGGCATACCCCAGTGTTTAGCAAGCTCAACCACCGAGCGTTTCACTACGCTGCGCAAAATGGTATCGGAGTCTTCCGATGGGGTAACGATTACACCATCGATGACTAACACCAAGTTCATGGTGCCAGATTCTTCCAAGTATTTATGTTCTTTGCTATCAGTCCAGATCAGTTGGTGGAAACCTTCATCGTTAGCGAGTTTGGTTGGATACAACGAAGCCGCGTAGTTGCCAGCGGTTTTAGCGCGACCCACGCCGCCTTCAGCCGCGCGTGTGTAATGCTCCTCAATTTTCACCGACACCGGCTCAGAATAATAGGCACCCACAGGGCAAGTGAGAATCATGAATTTATAGCTTTCCGATGGGCGCACGCCAAGGAAATCGTCAGTGGCGAAAATAAATGGCCGAATGTACAGCGAGGCATTATCAGTATTAGGAATCCACTCTTGCTCATGCGCCACATGCTGCTTAATCAAATCAATAAACAGATTTTCATCAATTTGTGGCATACACATACGCAGGCAAGATTCATTGAATCGCCTAGCATTCATTTCTGGGCGAAATAGCGTGATGCGGCCGTCTTTAGCGCGCACTGCTTTCATGCCCTCGAAAATTGATTGACCATAATGCAGTGTGGCATTGCCCGGGTTCAGGCTAAGTGGCCCAAACGGCATAATCTGGGCTTGCTGCCATGCGCCACCGACATAATCCATACTGAGCATATGGTCGGTAAATATCCGACCGAATGGTAAATGATTCCAATCAATTGTGGCTAAGCGAGAACTTTGGGTTTTGGTAATGGCGATTTCAGTGGACATAATGAGTTTCTATTGTGAGATTATTTGTTAACGCGCGCGAAAACGGTGATTTCTTCGCGATCATGGTAAAGCTGTTTGGCACGAATTAGCATGGGTTTTTGGCACTGTTGTTCGAAAAGTTCCAAACACAACGCCGTTTCTTCCCAGCGTTTTTTCATTGGCAACTTCAAGTTAAATATTGCATTTTGGCACCAGCCATTGGCAAACCATTGTGCCATGCGGCGCGCCACTTTGCTTGGTGTTTCCACCATATCGCAAACCATCCAATCAATCGGTTTTTGTGGTTGCCAGTGAAAGCCATCGGCGCGAATGTGTTCAATCAAGCCGGTAGCCAGTGCATCTTCGTTTATTGGGCCATTATCAATAGCACTAACACGGATACCATATTTACTTAACACCCAGCTCCAGCCCCCGGGTGAGGCCCCTAAATCGGCGGCTTTCATATCAACATGAAGCAGGTTCATGCGTTCCGATGGCGTTAATAAGCATAGCAGGGCTTCATCGAGTTTCATTGCTGATCGGCTTGGCGCTCGGGTATCTTGACGCAAGCGTGCAATGCCCATTGGCCAAGGCGAGCGATCGCTAGCAATAGAACTGGCTAGCAATAAATGGTTGTTGCTAATAAAAATTACATGCAGTTGCGGCAGTTTTTCATTGAGTTTGTCAGTTAGTAAGCCACGTTTGCGCAAAGCTGGGCGCAGCGCATTGCCGAAGGCTTTTGCTAAGCCTGAAAGTTGGCGCGCGTCATCGGAATCGGGTTGCTCAACACTTAAATCGCCATATCGGCCTTTGCCGCCCAAGGCATCAATAACCGGTGTTATTCGATCTTGAATATCAAGATTTTTCAGCTCATCAATCAGCGCATATTTTTGCCTAGCAAAAATGAGTTGATCGAATGCAATCGCTTCACTTATTTGTTCGCGCGGCGCACCTAGCATCAGCACATAAGCGCTGTTGCGTTCGGTTTTGGCATAGGCAGGAAGGCCATGCAAGCCAGCATGATAGCTCAATTCGGCCGCTAAATCCGGCTCAAAGCCCGGCCTGCAATAGGCGATCAAGCCTTCAGTTGCCATAGTGGAAAACCTTAAACGCTAGCCAATATTGCGTCATTATTTAGCTGACCATGTATCGCGCAGCGTAACGCTACGATTAAATACGGGATGCTTAGCGCTGTGATCTTTTCGATCAGCAACAAAATAGCCATTGCGTTCGAATTGAATGCATTGTTCGGGCGCAATATTAGCGGCCTGCGGCTCAATAAATGCGCGGGTTATTTTCACCGATTCGGGGTTGAGATAATCATGGTATGTTTTACCGTCTTCATCGTTATCCGGGTTAGCAACGGTGAATAGGCGATCATACAAACGCACTTCAGCTGCAACGCCAGCACTGGTGCAAACCCAGTGAATGGTACCTTTAACTTTGCGTTTGGAACCTTCCATGCCAGTGCGCGAGTCGAGATCGAGCGTACCGCGCAAGCTTAAAATTTCATCGCCATTTTTCTCAACACTGGTGCATTTAACAATGCCCACGCCGCGCAAGCGCACTTCACCGTTGGGTTGCAAACGATGGAAATCCTTGACCGGTGTTTCCATGAAGTCTTCGCGTTCAATCCAAATTTCTCGGCCAAATGGCACCGTACGTTTTCCGGCAGATTCATTTTTAGGATGATTTGAAAAGCTTAATTCTTCGGTATAGCCTTCAGGTAAGTTTTCAATAATAAGCTTTATAGGATTGAGCACAGCCATGCGACGCTCTGCACTTTCATCCAATGTTTCGCGCACACAATTTTCCAACACCGAATAATCTATTAGCGAATTTTGTTTACTAATGCCAATACGGTCTGAAAATAAACGCAAGCTGGCGGCCGGATAGCCGCGCCGGCGAAGCCCGCACAGCGTTGGCATACGCGGATCATCCCAACCATTCACTAAGTTATCTTGCACAAGGGCCAGCAATTTACGCTTGCTCATCACTGTGTAATTAATGTTCAGCCGAGAGAATTCAATTTGCCTTGGTTTTGCAACGGGGGTGCTAAGGCCAGCATCCGTTAGGCTTTGAAATAAGTGTCGATGATTGGGTAAATCGATATGATCCACACACCAATCATACAACGGGCGATGGTCTTCGAACTCTAGTGTGCATAAGGAATGCGTAATGCCTTCCAGCGCATCGGAAATACAATGTGCGTAATCGTACATTGGATAAATTGGCCAGGCATCGCCAGTATTTTGATGGGCAACTTTTCGAATGCGGTATAAAGCCGGATCACGCATATTGATATTGCCACTCGACATATCAATTTTGGCGCGCAGTGTGCGCGCACCATCGGCGAACTCACCGTTGCGCATGCGGATAAACAAATCGCGGTTTTCTACAACGCTGCGATCACGGAATGGCGAATTGCGTCCGGCTTGGGTTAAGGTGCCACGGTATTCACGCACATCATCGGCGCTTAAATCGCAGACGAAGGCTTTGCCGTCATCAACCAACTTCAACGCGCTTTGGTAAAACACCTCGAAATAATCCGAAGCATGGCGTAATTCATTCCAGCTAAAACCTAACCACCGCACATCTTCTTGAATGGATGCCACGAATTCTATGTCTTCTTTGGACGGATTGGTGTCATCAAAACGCAGATTGACCAAGCCATCGAATTCTTGACCGATGCCGAAATTCAGGCAAATAGCTTTTGCATGCCCAATATGTAAGTAACCGTTTGGCTCGGGTGGAAAGCGAGTGCGAATGGTGCTGTGTTTGCCTGAAGCCAAATCTTCGCGGATGATTTGACGGATGAAGTCGTTTTTTTCGGGCAGGGAAGGGGCAGTTTCAGTGCTCATAGGTGCTTGAATTAGACATAAACGCCTATTTTACCCTGTTCAGGCAGGCTGTGCTTCAAGCAAGGCTACTGCTAACTAAGATGCTCAGCTGCGGCCTAACGCGGATAAACCGCGCCAGACCGCTGCTGAATTAGCTAGTGCATAAAGAATTTTGCACTCAAATTACGCAATATCAAAGCGATCGCTGTTCATCACTTTTGCGAAAGCCGTTGCGAAGTCTTGTACGAACTTGCCCTGCGCATCGCTAGTGGCATACACCTCGGCCAGCGAACGCAGCTGCGAGTTCGAACCGAACACTAAATCCGCAACGGTGCCCGTCCACTTGACTGCGCCGGTATTGCGGTCTCGGCCTTCAAGCACATTCGCATCAGCTGCCGAACGCGCCCACTTGGTGTCCATGTCGAGCAGGTTGACGAAAAAGTCGTTGCTCAGCGTTTCCGGGCGTGTGCTGAATACGCCATGCTGTGCCTTGCCGACGTTTGCATTCAACACACGTAGGCCGCCGATAAGCACGGTCATTTCAGGCGCGCTGAGTTTCAGCAGTTGCGCTTTATCGACCAGTAATTCGGCCTGTACGCCTTCAAAGCCTTTCTTGACGTAGTTACGGAAACCATCGGCATTCGGCTCAAGTGGTGCGAATGAATGTGCATCGGTTTGCTCTTGCGTTGCGTCGGTGCGCCCCGGTGAAAACGGCACGTTCACATCAGTGCCGGCTTTCTTGGCCGCTGCTTCAACCGCTGCGCTACCACCGAGCACAATCAAATCGGCCAACGAGACTTTTTTGCCGCCTGTTGCCGAACCATTGAATTCAGCCTGGATGGCTTCGAGCTTTGACAAAATCGACGCCAGTTCAGCTGGCTGGTTAACTTCCCAATCTTTCTGTGGAGCTAAGCGAATGCGCGCACCATTGGCACCGCCGCGTTTGTCGCTGCCACGGAAGCTCGAGGCAGAGGCCCAAGCCGTGTTCACCAATTGTGAAATCGATAAGCCTGAGCCGAGGATTTTGGCTTTCAGCGCAGCGATGTCGTTGGCATCAATTAGTGCGTGATCAACAGCCGGAACCGGGTCTTGCCAGATCAACACCTCGGAAGGAACTAGCTTGCCTAAGTAACGAGCACGCGGGCCCATGTCGCGATGAGTCAATTTGAACCAAGCACGCGCAAAGGCATCGTGGAATTCCTGCGGGTTTTGGTGGAAGTGGCGCGAAATTTTTTCGTAAGCCGGATCCATACGCAACGACATATCGGCCGTGGTCATCATCGGCGGATGTTTTTTCGAAGCATCGTGTGCGTCCGGAATCAAGTCTTCCGGCTTGCAGTTTTTCGGTGTCCATTGGTGCGCGCCGGCTGGGCTCTTGGAAAGCTCCCACTCGTAACCGAACAGCATGTTGAAATAACCCATGTCCCAGGTGGTGGGGTTAGGTTTCCAAGCACCTTCAATACCACTGGTGATGGCATCTACGCCTTTGCCAGTGCCAAACGTGCTGATCCAGCCGAAGCCCTGTTGTTCAATATCTGCACCTTCCGGCTCAACACCAACCAAGGCCGCATCACCAGCACCATGGGCTTTTCCGAAGGTATGCCCACCGGCAACTAGTGCTACGGTTTCATAATCATTCATTGCCATACGGGCAAAGGTTTCACGCACATCACGGCCGGAAGCCAGCGGATCGGGATTGCCGTCTGGGCCCTGCGGGTTCACATAAATAAGTCCCATCTGTACAGCAGCCAATGGGTTCGATAAATCGCGTTCACCAGAGTAACGGCTGTTGGCTTTATCGCTTGTGGCTAGCCATTCGGTTTCAGCACCCCAGTTGATTTCGTCTTCGGGTTCGTAAATATCGGCGCGCCCGCCACCGAAACCAAAGGTCTTGAAGCCCATTGAATCCATCGCAACATTGCCGGCCAGCACAAACAAGTCGGCCCAACTGAGTTTACGGCCGTACTTTTGTTTTACAGGCCACAACAGACGACGCGCCTTGTCAAGGTTGCCGTTATCCGGCCAGCTATTGAGCGGCGCAAAGCGCTGATTGCCAGTGCCAGCGCCGCCACGACCATCGGCAATGCGATAGGTGCCAGCAACATGCCAAGTCATGCGAACCATTAAGCCACCGTAATGGCCCCAGTCAGCTGGCCACCAGTCTTTCGAATCGGTCATCACCGCCGTCAAATCTTTTACCACGGCGTCGAGATCGAGCGTCTTGAATTCCTCGGCGTAGTTGAA
>JAYTOD010000209.1:0-1852 GCA_043747995.1 Arenimonas sp. | reverse complement strand
CCAACTTTATTTGGCGAGAAAATTGTCTTGCGTCTGCTCGACAGTTCGGCCGCTAAGCTCGGTATTGATAAGCTCGGCTATGAACCAGATCAGATGGATATGTATCTTGAGGCCTTGGAAAAACCGTATGGCATGATTCTGGTCACCGGCCCTACGGGTTCGGGTAAAACCGTGTCTTTGTATTCCGGGCTGAATATACTGAATACACCTGAGCGGAATATTTCTACCGCCGAAGATCCGGTCGAAATTCGTATGGCGGGCGTTAATCAGGTACAGGTTAGCAATAAAAAAGGCATGACTTTCGCAGCGGCACTACGTTCCTTTCTGCGCCAAGATCCCGATATCATCATGGTTGGTGAGATTCGCGATTTAGAAACTGCTGAAATTGCAATTAAAGCTGCGCAAACCGGGCACTTGGTGCTGTCTACCCTGCATACCAACGATGCGCCGCAAACTATTTCACGTCTAATGAATATGGGCATTGCCCCATACAACATCACCTCTTCGGTTACCTTGGTGATTGCACAGCGCTTAGCGCGCCGCCTGCACGATTGCAAAAAACCGATGAAACACCCATTGCCACCTGCTGCTTTGTTAAAAGAAGGCTATACACAACAAGAAATTGATGCGGGCTTTACCTTATACGAAGCCACCGGCTGTGATGAATGCACCGAAGGCTATAAAGGTCGCTTGGGTATTTACCAAGTAATGCCAATGAACGAAACTATTCAAGAAATTATTTTACAAGGTGGCAACGCCTTGGATTTAGCACGCGCTGCTGAACAATCTGGCGTGCGTAATTTGCGACAATCCGCCCTTCTTAAAGCCAAAAATGGAATCACAAGTTTGGCAGAAATCAACCGTGTCACCAAGGATTAACTATGGCCTCTACTCGAGCTACTGTGCGTAATACCATCAAACCAGCCACCACCAATGTGGTGCTGGTGCAATATACGTGGGAAGGTATTGATAAACGCGGTAAAAAAATGAAGGGCCAAGAAGTTGCAAAGTCCGAGTCCGCACTCAAACTGGAGCTCCGGAAACGCGGCATTAATAATCCCACGGTTAAAGAAGTCAAAAAACCGTTCTTTGGCGCATCAGGAAGTTCAATAACTCCACAAGATATAGCTGTGTTTTCAAGGCAATTAGCCACCATGATGGCGTCCGGCATTCCTATGGTGCAAGCTTTCAGCATTGTGGCTGGCGGACAGAAAAACATTCGCATGCAAAACTTACTAGAAAATATCGGTGCCGATATATCTAGCGGTACTGCACTTTCCGAAGCGCTATCCAAACACCCTTTATATTTCGATGCACTGTATCAAAACTTGGTAACCGCTGGTGAAAATGCCGGTGTGCTCGATACAGTACTAGATACCATTGCTAACTATAAAGAAAGCATTGAAACTCTGAAAGGTAAAATTAAGAAAGCGCTATTTTATCCATCGGTGGTGATTGCGGTAGCCATATTGGTGTCGGCTGTGTTGCTCATATTTGTGGTGCCCACTTTCCAAAATCTATTTAAAGGCTTTGGTGCTGATCTGCCCGCCTTTACACTAATGATTATTGGCGCGTCTGATTTTCTGATTGCTTGGTGGTGGTTGATTCTTGGTGTGATTATCGGCGCTATTTTTCTGATTATTGGTTCCTTAAAACGCTCAAAAGCATTCGCTGAGTTCGTTGATCGCTTGTTGCTGAAAATCCCGGTTATTGGCCAGATTATGCACAACTCTGCCATTGCCCGTTTCGCGCGCACATTGGGAGTAACGTTTAAGGCTGGTGTGCCTCTAGTGGAAGCCTTGGGCACCGTGGCCGGAGCCTGTGGCAATGTGGTGTATGAAAATGCTGTACT
>JAYTOD010000208.1:0-11722 GCA_043747995.1 Arenimonas sp. | reverse complement strand
GAGCAACTTGTTGCATTAAATGCGGGTGAGTTAGCCGTAGTGCAACAAGCGGGCAAGTTTTGCTTGGTTGAGGTGGCAATTGCATTGCAAATTAAAGCGCTGATACCTGCTTTGCTGGCACTGCATTGCGACGGAACCGAACAGTTGGCTAGCGAAGAATACATCGACCCACAATTTCAAGTGCCCGATGATTTAATCTGGTAGTTATTCTGGGTCGTAATCTAAATTGGCAGAAAGGAATTTTTCAGCCTGTTCCAGGCTAATGCCTTTACGCGCCGCATAATCCATAACTTGTTCCTTGCTGACTCGCCCAACCACGAAATATTGGCTTTGCGGATGCGAGAAATAATAACCGCTAACCGCCGATGCAGGAAACATAGCAAAGTTCTCGGTGAGCTTCAAAGCGATATTTTTTTCAGCATCGAGTAATTCGAATAATTTTAATTTTTCGCTGTGATCAGGGCAGGCTGGATAGCCTGGCGCAGGCCGAATGCCTTGGTATTTTTCCTGGATCAGCGATTCATTATCCAGCTGTTCATTTATCGCATATGGCCAGTAATCGGTTCGAACGCGTTTGTGCAGCCATTCGGTGCAGCTTTCAGCAAAGCGATCGGCCAGTGCTTTCAAAAGTATAGAAGAGTAATCATCAAGATTAGCTTCAAATGCTTTTGCTCTGGCATCAACACCTTCACCGCAATTCACTGCAAAAGCACCAATATAATCGTGCTGCCCACTGGCTTGGCTAGCAATAAAATCAGCCAAGCAAAGATTTGGCCTAGTGTCTGGTTTTTGAGCTTGCTGTCGCAAGAAATGCAAGCTGCTTTGCTGACCGTTGGCATCAGTGACAATAACATCTTCAGCATTGCTTTGTGCTGGCCAAAAACCAATTACCGCTTTGGCGCTTAACCATTTTTCATCAACAATTTGTTTAAGCATAATTTGCGCATCGGCATATAGCTGGCTAGCTTGTTCGCCCACAACAACATCGCTGAGTATGGCTGGGTAACGCCCGGCTAATTCCCAGCTTTGAAAAAAAGGCGTCCAGTCAAAATACGCGATGAGCTCGTGCAAGGGAATATTTTGTATCGCCTGTACGCCAATTTCCGTTGGTGCAACGGCTTGGCAAGCGCTCCAATCAATGCGTAAGCCATTTTCTCTAGCCTTTTGCAGGCTAACTAAAGCTTTGCTTTCAGATTTTTGCGAATGCCTGAATCGAATCTGCTGGTAATCTGCAACGATTTCTTGAAGTAGCCCTGCATTTTGCACTGGGTTGCATACTGCGGCTGCAATACTCACTGCACGCGAAGCATCCTTTACCCAGATAACCGGCGTTTCAAGATATGGCGCAATTTTAAGCGCGGTATGTGCACGCGATGTGGTGGCACCGCCAATGAGTAAAGGCAAATGAATCTGTTGCCGCTTCATTTCCTTGGCAACATGGCTCATTTCATCTAAAGAGGGTGTAATTAAACCCGATAAGCCAATGGCAACAGCTTTATGCTCAAGTGCTGCATCGATAATTTTTTGTGCTGGCACCATAACACCTAGATCAACAATTTCGAAATTGTTACAAGCCAGCACCACGCCAACAATATTTTTGCCAATATCATGAACATCACCTTTCACAGTGGCCATAATAATTTTGCCATTCGAACTACTGACTTTATTCGGGTCTTTTAATGCTTCAATAAATGGCAATAAATGCGCAACCGATTTTTTCATCACCCGTGCAGACTTAATCACTTGTGGCAGAAACATTTTGCCAGCACCAAAGCGATCGCCAACAATATTCATGCCGCGCATTAATATTTGCTCAATAACCTGTAAGGGGTGATCCACGTTGTGCCGAGCTTGTTCGGTATCTGCAACTACAAATTCATCTAAACCATGCACCAAGGCATGCACTAAGCGCTCACCAACCGCCAATTCACGCCAAGCCAACGTTGCTTTTAAGCCAGCAGCTTCTATTTTTCCAGATGTGAACCGCTCCGCATTTTCGAGTAAGCGCTCGGTAGCATCTTGGCGTTTATTGAGCACCAGGTCTTCAACGAATTGCCTGAGCTCACTGTCTAAATCGTCATACAGCGGCATGCCGCCGGCATTAACAATGCCCATATCCATGCCTTTATTAATGGCATGGTATAAAAACACCGAGTGAATCGCTTCGCGCAATGGATTATTACCGCGGAAACTAAAGCTGACGTTTGACACGCCACCAGATACATGGGCTAGCGGAAACTTAGTTTTAAGTAGCTTGCACGCATCAATAAACGCCACAGCATAATCGTTATGCTGCTCGATGCCAGTGCCAATAGCGAAAATGTTTGGATCAAAAATAATGTCTTCAGGTGCGAAGTCGAGTTTATCAATCAGCAAATGGTAGGCACGTGAGCAGATATCGACTTTTTGTTGCAAGCTTTCGGCCTGACCTTGCTCATCAAAGGCCATAATTACCATGGCAGCGCCGTAGCGTTGAATTAAACGCGCTTGCTCAAGAAACTGTTGTTCGCCTTCTTTCAAGGAAATGGAATTAACAATGCACTTGCCTTGCACCCATTTCAAACCAGATTCCAGCACCGACCATTTCGACGAGTCAATCATAATCGGCACTTTGGCAATGTCTGGCTCGGCCGCAATCAAACGCAGAAAATGCACCATGGCTACTTCGGAGTCGAGCATACCATCATCCATATTGATGTCGATAATCTGCGCACCATTCTCAACTTGTTGCTTGGCAACATGCAGGGCTTTTTCAAATTCTTTTTGCAGAATAAGTTTTTTGAACTGTGCCGAGCCAGTAACATTGGTGCGTTCACCAACATTTACAAAATTGATATTCGGTGTAATGACTAAAGGCTCTAAGCCGGATAAGCGGGTTAGTGCTGGCAAGCTTGGCACGTTGCGAGGCGGCATGTTTGACACTACATCAGCAATCGCTTTGATATGTTCTGGCGTGGTACCACAGCAGCCGCCAACAATATTTAATAAACCAGATAACGCGAACTCGTGCAGTTGTTCGGCCATTTGCTCTGGCGATTCATCGTATTCGCCGAAAGCATTCGGCAGCCCGGCATTGGGATGGCAGGAAATGTAAGTATCGGCACATTCGCTTAATACATCTAAGTGCGCACGAAGATCCTTGGCGCCGAGTGCGCAGTTCAAACCAATGGTTAAGGGCTTGGCATGCCGCAAAGAATACCAAAATGCCTCTGCCGTTTGCCCAGATAGCGTGCGGCCTGAGCGATCAGTAATGGTGCCAGATATCATCAGTGGCAGTTTATGGCCGAGTTCGATAAACACTTCTTCAACCGCAAAAACTGCAGCTTTGGCATTCAGCGTATCGAAAATGGTTTCAATCATGATGATGTCAGCGCCGCCGGCAATTAAAGCATGGCTTGCTTCCATGTAATGCACTTTCAGCGTATCAAAATCAGTATTGCGAAATGCCGGATCATTGACTAATGGGCTAATCGAGGCGGTACGTGAGGTTGGCCCCAGGACACCTACTACAAAACGTGGCTTGTCGGGTGTTAGTAGCTGCATAGCATCGCAACAATCACGCGCTAATTTTGCTGCAGCGAAATTTAATTCAGCGGCAAGGTGCTCCAGTTGGTAATCGGATTGCGAGCTTTGGGTGGAGTTGAAGGTATTGGTTTCAATTAAATCCGCGCCTGCCTCTAAATAGTGCCTGTGTATTTGGGTAATAATCTGCGGTTGAGTGATGCTCAGCAAATCGTTATTACCTTTTAAATCCTGAGCACAGCCGCAGCTAGCATGATGTTGATGCTCAACCTTAACAACACTATCGAAGCCCTGTGCAAAACGCGCACCACGATAATCCGATTCCTGCAGTTGATACTGCTGAATCATAGTGCCCATGGCGCCATCTAAAATCAAAATACGTTGCTGCAATGCTTTATGTAAGGCACTAACCCGTAATGGGTACTTCCAATCAAGCATTACACTTTCTCTGCCAGCAACATCACGATTTCGAAATGTGGCGCTCGGCGCTCTCGACTGACGACCTCACAATGTTTGACGGTGAGACCTGATTTTTCTGCATAGCGTATTAATTCTTTTTGGCTGAAACCTAAATTTTCATGTCCATAGGGTTCAACAGCGCCGCGGTGCCCATGTTTTAACAAACAGCTCAGTAGTAATTCGCCTTTCGGTTTTAATACGCGTGCAGCCTCATCAATCACTTGTCCGGGTTTTTTGGTATAGCTCAGCGCATGCATCATCAATACCAGGTCAAATTGCGGTGTTGTGAACGGCAAGTCGTGCATATCACTTTTCAGTACCGAGACATTAGGCCATTTTTTAAGGCGTTCAGCGGCGGCTTGCACCACTTTTGCACTTGAGTCAATGCACACATAGCGTTTGGCGTAAGGCGCAAATAATTCAGCTAATACGCCGTCCCCAGAGGCAATATCCAACACCTCACCCGGGTCAATCAACGGCAGGGCAGTTCTGGCTAACGCTTCCCAGGTTCGCCCAGGCGAATAATGCCGTTCCATATCTCCAGCTACTGTATCGGGCCAGTTCTCATCATTGGCACGCTGTGCCAAAACAGTACTAAGCCGCTCAAAGTCTTGTCGTAGCAAGGGATCATCAGTTCCTGAGCGTAATGCCTGCCACAAACTGTGTTCCGCTGCCTCAAGATCTTTGTCATTGAAGCGATAGTAAGCACTAACTCCTGAGCGCCGATCACGCACTAAATCGAATTCTTTCAGTTTTGCCAAATGCGTTGACACACGTGGCTGCGCTAAGCCGGTAATCGAAGCCAGCTCTGCAACGGTTAATTCTTCATGCTCAAGAATAGCTAATAACCTTACGCGCGTAGGGTCGGCTAACACTTTCAGGCATTGTGACCAAGACTCCAAGTCCATATATATCCTTTAATCTTGATATAAAGATATATATATATCGGTGTTTTGGCAATACATTATGAATTCAATAAGCTTAACGGTTCATTTTTTAGTTAAAATAGTCATACTGATTAACTTCTCGAGGCTTTTATGGATTTTGGTTTTACTGAAGAGCAACTGATGATTCAAGATGTTGCGCGCCGTTTAGCCCAAGAGGTCATCGCACCAAGTGCAGAGCATTTTGATAGAACCGGTGAATTTCCGCTGAAAAACATCCAGTTACTTGGTGAAAATGGCCTGATGGGTATTGAAGTGCCGGAAGCCTATGGCGGTGCTGGTATGGACCCAATTTCTTATGTATTGGCTATTATTGAAATTGCTGCTGGCGATTGCGCGCACTCAACTATTGTGTCGGTCAATAATTCCTTGTATTGCAATGGCATTTTGAAAAATGGCACCGAAGCACAAAAACAAAAATATGTACGCGCGATTGCCGAAGGCAAAGCCATCGGCGCATTCGCACTAACAGAGCCGCAATCTGGCTCCGATGCCACCGCAATGCGTTGCCGTGCTGTGAAGCGTGATGATGGCAAGTTTGTCATCAATGGCAAGAAAAGTTGGATCACCTCCGGGCCAGTTGCTAAATACATTGTGCTGTTCTGCATGACTGCGCCTGAAAAGGGCGCGAAAGGCATCAGCGCATTTATGGTTGATACCGCAAAGCCGGGTTTTGCGTGTGGAAAAACTGAACCAAAATTAGGTATTCGCGCTTCAGCAACCTGCGAAATTGAATTCCAAGATTATATTGCTGAAGCTGATGAGCTCTTAGGCGCAGAAAACGAAGGCTTTAAAATTGCCATGAGTGTTTTAGATGCTGGTCGTATTGGCATTGCTGCCCAAGCAGTGGGTTTGGCGCGCGCAGCGTATGAAGCTGCAGTTTCCTATACCAAAGAACGCAAGAGCTTTGGTCAGCCTATTGGGAGTTTCCAAATGATTCAAGCGAAAATTGCAGATATGAAATGCCGTTTAGAGGCGGCCACACTTCTAACCTTGAAAGCGGCTTGGGCAAAACAGCAAACTGAATTACATGGTGGCCGTTTTAGCAACGAAGCGTCAATTGCAAAACTAAGTGCTTCTGAAACGGCTATGTTTATCACCCATCAAGCACTGCAAATTCATGGTGGTATGGGGTATTCAAAAGAGATGCCGTTAGAGCGCTATTTCCGTGATGCCAAAATCACTGAAATTTATGAGGGCACGAGTGAGATACAGCGTTTAGTGATTGCTCGAAATGAAACCGGCTTGCGTTAATTTAACGAATTCACTTTTTGAGTAAAAACTTATGAGCGTGATCATTAATCCATCAAGTGCTGCAATCAAATCTATTGCAAATATTGTGGCAAAAAGCCAAGGCAATAAAGCGCATGCTGCAGACTTTGTATATGCCGTATTAACCCAGATTTCGTTGGAAGATTTTGAACTACAGAATAAAGAAGAGTGGGGTAAGATTCTAATTTCATTATTTGAAGCAAGCGCGAAACGAATGACAGGTATTGCCAGCATTCGGGTAAATCAAGATGCAAGTATCATTACTGATGCCGGCAATAATCGCAGCACTTTAGAAATTGTTTCAGACGATTTTCCATTTTTAGTTGATTCATTCAAGATGGTAATGGATAACTTAGGAGTTTCCTGCCATGCCATCGTGCATCCTGTGTTATCGGTTTCAAGAGACAGCACAGGGCAGTTAATAAGTGTACCTGGCGATATTAGAGAGTCTGTTGTATGGATGGAAATTGAGCGACAAACAACGGATGCAGCTAAAGTATTAATTGAAGCGATTAGAAAAACTATTGAAGATGTGCGTGTTAGTGTGGAAGATTGGCAAGCGATGCGCGACAAAATGCTACATGTTGCAGAAAGTGTTGCAGATCAGCGGCTTGAGAATAGTGAAATTGAGCCTGCGGAAGCCAAACTGTTTTTGCAATGGGCAGCCGATAATCATTTCACTTTCTTAGGTTTTCGCGAATATCAGCTGCAGCAAGAAGGCAATGAAGAGCAGTTAAATGCAGTGCCGAATACCGGTATGGGCTTGTTGCGCGACGACCACCATTCGGCGCATGCGCGCCCCGTCAAATCACTTGGCCGCAAGCAAGATTCACGCCACGAGATTTTAATCCTGACCAAAACTGCGGCTCGTGCCACAGTGCATCGCTCAACCTATATGGATTATATTGGCGTGCTACGCTACGATACCGACGGTAAAGCGATTGGCGAGTACCGGTTTATTGGTTTAATGACAACCTCGGCATATAACCGTCGGCCGTGGGAAATTCCGGTGGTTCGACAAAAATATGAAAAGGTTATGCAGGCTTCGGGCTTAAGTATTGATGGGCATAGCGGAAAAGCCTTGCGTCAAATACTAGAAACCATGCCGCGCGAAGAATTGTTCCAAGCTACGCCCGACTACTTACTGCAAACAAGTGTCAGTATTTTAAGTTTGCAAGAGCGCTTTAGGCCAAAATTATTTATCCGCAAAGACCCTTACGGCCGTTTTTTCTCTGTGTTGATTTATTTGCCGAAAGACCGTTTTAACACTGAGATACGCACGCGAATTGAAGACATGCTGATGACAGCATTGCATGGAGATCGTATCGATAAAGCCATTAAAATTGGTGACTCGCCACTCGCGCAGCTGCATTTATTGATTCGTCATGATAATAATCAACACGCTGATTACAATTTAGATGCGCTGGAAAGTGGGCTTGCTGAGATTATTCGCGATTGGAAGGATGAATTTCGCGATGCCTTAATTAATGGCTTTGGTGAAGAGCAGGGCATTATGCTTTCCGGAAAATATTTATCGGCTTTTCCACAAAGCTATATCGAAACAGTTACCGCTCAGCAAAGTATTGACGATATCCGACTGATTGAAGGCCTAAAAGCAGATCAAACGTTGGCCTTGAATTTGTATGAAAAAAATGGCGATTTACGCTTCAAACTATTTAGTCTTGGCAAAGAAATCGCGCTTTCCGATGCGCTTCCGATGATGGAAAATTTGGGCATGAAAGTGCTAACTGAAAATCCATACGTGTTAAATTTCGCTGACAGAAAAATCATCATTCAAGATTTCGATGTTGAGGCGCTTTCAACACGCATGAGTATTCAGCATAGCAAGGCAAATTTTGAAAATGCGTTCAGCGCCATGTGGCATGGTCAATGCGAGAATGATGGATTTAACAAACTGGTGACACTGGCTGAGCTTAGTTGGCGGCAAGTTTCTGTGCTGCGTGCCTATTGTAAATATTTACTTCAAATTGGTATTCCGTTTTCGCAGGCCTATATGGAACAAGCGCTGCAGTTATACCCAGCCATAGCACGCTTATTAATCGGCTTGTTCGATGCACGCTTTAATCCGGATTTAGTAAGCTCCAATGCTGATTTGGCGCCAACATTGGTGCGCATGGGGGTAGATTCCGCAGAACGCTACATGGCCAATTTTGTGGCTACCTCGCGTGATGACCAAATTGGCGCCGTCAATAAACTGCTCAATAAGCAACTGGCAAAAGTGGCTAGCCTAGATGAAGACCGGATGTTGCGTTATTTTACATCAGTAATGACGGCGACACTGCGCACCAGTTATTTCCAGAGCGTCGAAAACGATGCGAACTTAAAAGATTACGTCAGTTATAAATTTAATCCTGCCATGGTTCCAGACGTTCCAAAGCCCGTGCCATATCGCGAAATTTTCGTCTATTCGCCATATGTTGAAGGCGTACATCTGCGTTTCGGCCCTGTGGCTCGAGGTGGTTTGCGCTGGTCAGACCGCCGCGAAGATTTCCGCACCGAAGTGCTTGGCTTGGTCAAGGCGCAGATGGTGAAAAATACCGTGATTGTGCCTGTTGGTTCAAAAGGTGGATTCTTCGTTAAGCGTTCGCCGATTGGAGGTGATCGTGATGCCATTCAGGCCGAAGGAATTGCTTGTTATAAGCGCTTCATAAACGGCTTATTAGATCTTACCGATAATCTTGTTGATGGCAAAGTCGTGCACCCGCAATTAGTAGTTCGCCATGATGCCGATGATCCATATTTAGTGGTTGCTGCTGATAAAGGCACGGCAACATTTTCAGATATTGCCAACGGTATTTCTGAGCAACATAACTATTGGTTAGGCGATGCATTCGCGTCTGGCGGCTCGGTCGGCTACGATCACAAAGGTATGGGTATCACCGCAAAAGGCGCATGGGAATCAGTCAAGCGGCATTTTCGTGCGATGAACCGCAATAGCCAAACGGAAGACTTTAGCTGTGTAGGCATCGGCGATATGTCGGGTGATGTGTTTGGTAATGGTATGTTGTTGTCTAATCATATTTGCTTAGTTGCTGCGTTTGATCATCGCCATATTTTTCTTGATCCAAATCCTAATGCAATCCAAAGCTTTGCAGAGCGTGAACGTATGTTTGCTTTGCCACGCTCAAGTTGGGACGATTACGACCGCAGTCTAATTTCCTACGGAGGCGGTATTTATCCGCGTTCGGCAAAAATTATTGAGTTAACGCCGGAAGTCAAGCGTGCTTTGTCGCTAGATACTGAGGCAACCGAACTTAATCCTAATGAGTTAATGAATGCCATTTTAAAAGCACCGGTTGATTTGCTATGGAACGGAGGCATTGGCACCTATGTTAAATCTTCGGCTGAAAGCCATTTAGATTGCGGTGATCGCGCCAATAATGCATTGCGAGTGAATGGCGGTGAGCTGCGCTGCAAAGTGGTGGGCGAGGGCGGCAATTTAGGCATGACCCAACGTGGACGTATTGAAGCTGCGTTTAATGGGGTGTTGTTGAACACTGATTTTATCGACAACTCTGCAGGCGTTGATACTTCTGATCATGAAGTCAATATCAAAATTCTATTGAACTCGGTGATGGTTGCTGGTGAGTTAAATCTTGAACAACGCAATGCATTTTTAGCCAGCATGACTGACGAAGTTGGGCAATTGGTGCTGGTTGATAACTACCGACAAAATCAAGCCTTGAGTGTGATGGAAGCGATGAGCGTAGAACGTATGGGCTCGTTCGCACATTTTATCCAAACTCTCGAATCGCAGGGCTTGCTAGATCGCGCCATTGAGTATCTACCAAGTCATGCAGAACTGCTCGAGCGCAAATCGAAAGGACTTGGCTTAACACGTCCAGAGCTTTCGGTATTATTGTCATACGATAAAATCGTTATTTTCAATCAATTGCTAGATTCGGATGTACCAGAAGATCCGTATTTAAGCCAAGAATTACAACGCTATTTCCCTAAGCCAATTCAGAGAAAATATGCCGCGCATATGCAGAATCACCGCTTGCGCAGAGAAATCATTGCAACCTCGGTAACCAATTCTTTGGTTAATCGCATGGGTTCAACATTTTTATTACGTATGCAGGAAGATACTGGCGAAACACCGGCACAAATTGCAAAGGCCTACGCAATAATTCGCGAAATCATGCAGGCACGTGTGCTGTGGGCTGAAATAGATGCGCTGGATCATACCGTCGAAGAAAGTATTCAGATTCAGGCCCTAATTAAAATTTGGCATTTGCAACGTAATCTAACCCGCTGGTTATTAACACGACCAGGCCAATTATTGAATATTGCACGTATGGTGGAACGCTACCTGCAACCATTTTCAACGTTATTGCAAAGTATTCCAATTACCTTAACACCTGCCGATGTGAAGGATTTCAGCACAGAACTACAGCGTTTGCTGAGCTCAGGCTTGTCGAAATCATTGGCACATTTTATGGCAAGTATTCCATATCTTAACTCTGCTATGGATATTATCGAGTTGAGTATATCGGAACAACAATCAGTTGCTGATGTGGCGCAAACCCATTTTGCCTTGAGTGATGCGCTACACATCAATTGGCTTATGGATAATGTTGAAGCCCAGCCAGTTGTCAGCAAATGGCAGGCACAGGCACGCGGTGTTTTACGTGATGAGCTACAAGCACAGCAGCGACAGTTAGTTAGCACCGTGCTGGCCAGTGCAAAATCCGGCAAGAGCCCTCAAGATTGGGTGTTTGCTTGGCTTTCGCGTGATGATGCAGCACTTAAATATACACTTGGCATGCTAGCCGACATGCGCAGTATGAGTGAAATGGATTTCCCAACGCTATCTGTTGCGGTTCGGCGTTTGGCACAGATTGCTTCCATCGGCTCACGTTAACTTGCATAGCGAAGCACATCGTTTATGATGTGCTTTGTAGCGCTTAGGACATAATCGTGAATTTATCGGCTTCCCCCAAAATCGCATTTGTTGCCAGTAATGCTGTTAATGCGCAAGAAGCTTTGCTACGCTTGGTTGGCTTGTATGGACAGAGCCAACCAGAGCATGCAGAAGTAATTTGCGCACTGGGTGGCGATGGCTTCATGCTCAGCACATTGCACCGTTATGGCGCGTTGAACTTGCCGGTGTTTGGCATGAAGTTGGGCAGTGTCGGTTTTTTGATGAACCACTTTTATCAAAAAAATCTGGTTGAACGCTTGCGCGATGCCGAATGCAGTGTGTTGAAGCCCTTGGAAATGCAGGTGCTTACTGAATCAGGTATGCAACACACATTTCTTGCCTATAACGAAGTGTCATTATTGCGCCAAACGCGGCAAGCGGCACGCATTGAAGTGGCCTTGAATGGGCAAGTCCGTTTAGAAGAATTAGTCTGCGATGGTATTTTGGTGGCAACGCCGGCTGGCAGTACCGCCTATAACTTCTCAGCCATGGGCCCAATTTTGCCATTGGGCTCAGCGGTGATTGCCTTAACACCGATTGCACCGTTTAGGCCGCGTCGCTGGCGAGGTGCGATTTTACG
>JAYTOD010000207.1:0-4857 GCA_043747995.1 Arenimonas sp. | reverse complement strand
CGACACACTTTCCGGCGGTGAAGCGCAGCGTATTCGTTTGGCATCACAAATTGGCGCGGGTTTGGTGGGTGTTATGTATGTGCTTGATGAACCATCAATCGGTCTACATCAACGCGACAACGAACGCTTACTTGGCACTCTCACCCGCTTGCGTGATATTGGTAACACCGTTATTGTGGTTGAGCACGACGAAGACGCTATTCGCTCGGCCGATTACATTGTTGACATTGGCCCAGGCGCGGGCATTCATGGCGGTGAAATAATTGCGCAAGGTCAGCTTAGCGATATCTTGAAAGCCAAACGTTCGTTAACCGGCGATTATTTATCCGGCAAAAAATCTATTGCATTGCCCAGCAAGCGCAACAAAGCCAATCCGCGCATGTTGCTGGAGCTCACTGGCGCAACCGGCAATAACTTGCAGAATGTTGATTTAACATTGGCAGCCGGATTATTTACTTGCATTACCGGCGTTTCGGGTTCAGGCAAATCGACCTTAATCAACGACACCCTATTCCCCATTATCGCCAACGAACTTAATGGCGCTTCGCATACGGTTGCACCCTATAAATCTATTAAAGGTATTGAGCTATTCGATAAAGTCGTTGATATAGATCAATCGCCGATTGGCCGCACACCACGTTCTAATCCAGCAACATACACCGGTTTATTTACGCCACTGCGCGAGTTATTCGCGCAAGTTCCCGAATCACGTGCACGCGGCTATGCGCCAGGCCGTTTCAGCTTCAATGTGCGCGGAGGGCGCTGCGAAGCTTGCCAAGGTGATGGTTTAATTAAAGTTGAGATGCATTTCTTACCCGATGTGTATGTGTCATGCGATGTGTGCCATGGCAAACGCTACAACCGCGAAACTTTAGAAATTCTATACAAAGGTTATTCGGTGCACGACATCTTGACTATGACTGTAGAAGATGCCTTGCAATTATTTAAAGTGGTGCCAACGCTCGCGCGTAAACTAGAAACATTGATGGATGTGGGTTTGAGTTACATCAAACTTGGCCAATCGGCAACCACGCTGTCTGGTGGCGAAGCACAACGGGTGAAATTATCGAAGGAATTATCGCGCCGCGATACCGGACGCACCTTGTATATCCTTGACGAACCAACCACCGGCCTGCATTTCCACGACATCGACCACTTGCTTAGCATCTTGCATAAACTGCGCGATGACGGCAACACGGTAGTAGTGATTGAACACAATCTGGATGTTATCAAAACTGCTGATTGGGTTATCGATCTTGGTCCTGAAGGTGGCTATCGCGGCGGTCAGATTATCGCCCAGGGCACGCCAGAACAAGTGGCCAAAAACCCCGCCTCACACACTGGTCGCTTTTTGGCACCCATCTTGCAAGGAGCAAAAAAATGAAGCCTATTTTCAGCTATAGCATGGACGTGCGTTGGCGCGAATTAGATGCACTTGGCCATGTTAACAACGCACAATATTTGAGCTATGTGGAAGAAACCCGCGTGCAATGGTTTAACGCCATGCAAAATAATTGGCAAGAAGGGAATTCCGCGCCCATAGTGGCTGGCATACATGTAGATTTCCGTAAGCCATTGCATTGGCCGGAACGTATTTGTGTACATTTGCTAGCCACAAAAATAGGTACGAAAAGTGTCACTATTGGCCATCAGATTGTTAGCGCCAAACAGCCCGATTTAATTTATGCTGAGGGCTATACAGTATTGGTTTGGGTTAACAAAAATGGCGAAACCTGCGTCCTGCCCGACTACGTCAGCCAGCTGTTCAACGAATAACCTAACCAAACCTGAGCTGAAGCAGCTTTGCAAACATCTATCCGATTCAGCAAAATTCATGCATAGTCATAGCAATTCACCGATATTGGAGTATTTATGAATCACACCTTGCTTGCGGCTTCCACAACATTGGCACTTTCTATGATGAACACAACGTCTAACGCTGCCGAAGGCAACCTAACTATCTACAGTGGCGATTTCGAATCTGTGGCGCAATCCGAAGGCCAAGTGGGCGGTTCCGGATTTGCCTTATACGATCGCTTGATATCTTTTGATTTAAAATCAGGTCTCAACAACGTTGCATATTCGCACTTGCCGCGTGCGTTAGATTCCAGTTCAGTACTACTCAAACCGGAAGGCAGCGCGCGCGTGCTTGGTCAACAATTTGATTTTGCCATTGCCGGGCAAGACGAATTGCTACGCCGCGCACTCGGCCAAACAGTAACGGTTGAACAAGCAGTCGGCAACGATCGTCAAACATACACCGGGGTTTTGATGGCAGCTGGTAATGGTTTAACGCTAAAACTGCCCGATGGCCGCATTAAGGTTTTATCAACCTATGCAAGTTTTGAATTGCCGCGCATGCCCGATGGTGTGGCTAACGAACCAACCCTGCGTTGGGCATTGCAAAGCCCGGCTGCAGGAAAGCAAAATTTTGCCTTGTCGTATGCCACAGCGGGTTTGGCATGGCGCGCAGAGTATGTAATCAATACGCGTGGCTTAGGAAATAACTGCAAAATGGATGTTGAAGGTGCGGCGATGGTGGTTAATCGCAGCGGTGTTGATTTCAACGATGTGATGCTAACTCTTGTTGCCGGCGAACCAAATCGCACACGCTCTGGCGGCCCTGAAATGGCGATGGCCTCTGCACCGATGGTTCGCAGTAAAATGGTAATGGCCGATAGCGCGCCCGAAGCGCAAGCCTCGGGTGAATACCAAGCCTACAAACTGCCTAATGCGGGCTCTTTGCCACAAGGCAGCGTGCAGCGTTTACCTTTAGTGAATGCCAGCAACGGTATTGCTTGCGAGCGCCGCTACGAAACATCCTACAACATGGGTGATTGGACGCCACCGTATCCAATTATTGATGAAAACTATGGTGCGGGTGAAAATCAGGAGCTGCCAGTTTTGGCCACCTTGCGCTTCAAAAATAGCAAATCGATTGGCTTAGGTATGCCGCTTCCAGCTGGCCGTGTGCGTTTATTCGACGATAAAGATTTCCTTGGTGAAGCGCAGCTTAATCATACGGCAGGCAATCAGGATGTTATCTTGCCTATCGGTACGGTATTCGATTTGAAGGCCAAACGCACGCGCGATAGCTTCACCATGGATCGAGATGGCCGTACCATGATTGAGAAAATCAGCATCACCCTAAGCAATGCAAAGAAAAATTCTGCTAGCGTGCGCATCACCGAACGTTTACCGCGTTGGAGTGAGTGGGAAATACTCAGCTCAAGCCAGCCGTTCGTTAAACGCAATGCCCAAACTATTAGCTTTGATGTACCCATTAATGCTGAGGGCGAAACCACCCTGACCTATACAGTGCGATACCGCTGGGCTGCAAACGTCAAAATTCCATAAGCAATTTTGCCGCAAGACTGCCCTTATCGACTCGCTTGGTTTAGAATAGAAATCGCCCCTTTTGGGCGATTTTTTATTGGAATACATTGTGATTGAAACGATTAGCCATGACTCCCTTGTTGAAATTAAACTCAGCCGCCCCCCTGTTAATGCCCTGAATTTCGAACTGCTCGATCAACTAGTGCACACCTTCGATCAGGTGATTGCATCCGGCGCGAAAGGTATTGTGCTGAGCGGCGGCGCGAAAGTTTTCTCCGGCGGGCTGGATGTGCCGTATTTATTGAGTTGCACTCCAACAGATTTAAGAGCCTGCTGGTCACGTTTTTTTGATGCCGCGCGTGCCATCGCGAACTCACCAGTGCCGGTGGCCGCCGCCATTGCTGGGCATAATCCAGCTGGTGGTTGCGTTTTGGCTTTATGCTGCGATTATCGGGTAATGGCTGCAGGCTCATTTCGTATTGGTTTGAATGAAACGCAAGTTGGGCTTGCCGTACCTGAAGCTATTCAATATTTGATGCGCCGCATTGTGGGCGCGCACCGCGCCGAGCGCTTGATTGTGGCTGGCACCATGATTGAATCTCAGAAAGCCTTTGAGCTAGGCATAGTTGACGAACTTGCTGCGCAAGAAGTTGTGCTAGAAACAGCGCTGGCTTGGCTGTGCACGCACGCTGCACTGCCACAAGGCCCAATGCGCGCAACACGCAACATCGCCCGCGCTGACATCATTCATGCATTGAACGGCTTTGAAGGCGCAGAAATGGAACAGTTCATGCAAGGCTGGTTTTCTGAAGAAACACAAACGGTTTTGCAGGGTTTGTTCATCAAGAAGTAACTCAAGCAATTCATCAAGAAATTTTTCCCGCTCAACATAGACGTGTAATGTATGTTTGGAATTCGCTGGCGATGGCTACTGATTGCACTGGTTATATTCGGTGCATGGCGTTTTTTTAGTTCAAGTGAAGTTACAGCGCCACCCGGAAGCATTGCACCTAAAGATCCCATTCAAAGCAAAGTTTCAAGCGCACAAAGCTACAACGTAGATGGCTACACTTTGGTGCCTTTAGCCAATTACGATATTGAAGCGCGCGTGCTCAGCAAAGAATCATACAATATTGGCCGTGAAGCCGATTTATCGCCTCTTGATTTAGCCCTGGGCTGGGGCGCGATGTCGGATTCATTAGTTTTATCAAAATTAAGCATAAGCCAAGGCGGCCGTTTTTATTATTATCAATGGCAAAATGAGCCCCCAATACCAGCCGAACAAATAGCATCGCACAGTGCCAACACACACCTTATTCCAGCTAATTCGGATGTTGCGAAAAAAATGAACAATGTGCGCGTTGGGCAAGTGGTGCATCTCACTGGGCAACTCGTTGAAGCGCGCGCATCGGATGGCTGGCATTGGCGTTCATCGTTGACTCGTGACGATACCGGCGCTGGCGCATGCGAATTATTCAGAGTTGAATCAATAAGCGTTCGATAGCAGCTTATGCTTCACCT
>JAYTOD010000206.1:0-2690 GCA_043747995.1 Arenimonas sp. | reverse complement strand
TTTGCATATTCGTGATGATGGCCGCATGGCCAGAGATTGGCAAAAAGGTAATGGCTTGAAAGGCATGAGTGAACGTCTTGAAAACAGTGGCGGCGGATTGCGTTGTGAGCACGCCAGTAGCGGTGGCATGCAAATTGATGCGTGGCTTCCGGTGATTTTATGAACCAGCCTATTCAAGTGGCCTTAGCGGATGACCAGGCCTTAGTGAGACTGGGCTTAAAAGCCTTATTGAGTAGTTTTGATCAACTGCAGATTGTGATAGAAGCAGAAAATGGCCAGCAATTGTTGGATGAGCTCGAAACCTGCCCAGTGGATGTCATACTTTCTGATATCCGCATGCCGGGCATGGATGGCTTTCAAATGCTAAAGAGCCTACAGAAAATGCAGCTGAATATTCCGGTTATCTTGCTAACAACCTTTGATGAGCCGGACTTTCCTTTGTTAGCGGCTGCAAATGGCGCAAAAGGTTTTTTACTCAAAGATGCCTCACCAGAGCAATTATTCGATGCCATACTGCGCGTGGCAAACGGTGAAACTTTATTGGCGCCGGTTGCAACCAATCAAGTGCGCGCGCACTACACCTACCACGATACAACACAGCCCACCGATACCTTCAATGATCGTGAAATTTCTATTTTGCGATTATTAGCAGGCGGCTATTCCAACAAAGAAATTGCTACGGCGGTGTTTTTATCGGAAGGCACTGTTAAAAACTATGTGTCTGATATCTTAGACAAGCTTGGCGCGCGCGATAGAACCCGCGCGGTGCTAAAAGCCATTACGCTAAAAATTATTTGAATATCATAATTTAGATCCGTGAATGCTCAAGCGGCCGTTCTCTGTGCATTAAAGTCCATTCCGCATGTTCTGCCAAGGCGGCTTCGCCGAGTGTTCGCAGAATCTGCCTTTGCTCAACAATGCCACTGCAGGTATTGAGCCTACGCTGCGCGGCTGAAAATATACGCTGCATGAAGCGATATTGTTTAATCAATTCTTTATCGGCTTTTTTATAGGCATATGCTTCATGCACGGCCGCAGCAACCGACAAAATACCCATTGAAGCAACCATAATGTTCTGCATATTGTCTTGCAATAGTCGCGAAAAAATGACCAACACAACGCTAATGGTTATGCCTAACCATAAGCAGGCATTGCCAAGCATTTCAGAACGTTTATGCAGGCGCGTACGTTTTTCTGAGGTGGTGCTGTAATAGTTCAATTGTCCTGAGTGATTGGGATTTCCAATCCATTCCTCAATAACGTTATTGAGCTGCTCGCTGCTAGACTGAATGGGTTGAAGTAGTCCATCAATTCCAGCTGCGCGCATTATATTGCGAATCCAGCCGAGTTCAACATCTTGTTTTTGTAAAAAATTATCATGTGCGAAAGAAGGAGCATTGTTATCAATAATGCCAGCCCTTCGCCAATACGATTGTACACGCAAGCCCTCCGCTAAAGCGCGATAATCGATATACTTACGATGCCATTCGCGTCGTTTAGCAACACTGGCAATGCCTAGTCCCGCTAAGAAAAACATCAAAAATAAATACAGCATTTCATCTTGCGCATGAATATCAGAGTATAAAATAAACGCAAAGCCCATCAATGCGGCAAGCAAATAGGTAGCTTTTAAAACACGGCTTACTCGGTGCTGGTAGGTTGTTGCTAGCCAATCGGCCACACGAAACAAATCATGAATTGGACAATTGGCATTGGCTGGAATATCAGCAGACTGAGCTTCAATATCATTTTTGTACCGATGCCAATCTCTATTGAATTCGCTGTGTCGTTTAAACATCAAATCAAACGCTTCGGGCATAACGATATGACGAATTAAGGCTTGGTCAGAGGTTAGCCAGCAGCTGGTTTGTTCAGCAATGAAAGGCGCTTGGTTTTGCCTGCCAACAGGGATGTGATACACCAAGGATTCCTCATCAAGGCCCAACATACCCAGTGCAGCGCGGCGACGATCAATCGTGCCGGGTAATGTGCCATGTAAATGAAAGGCTACTACTTGTGCGGTGCCGCCCAACAACTCGGATTCATTGCCATCCCACAGTGCTAACAAAACATGGCAATGACTTGAGACAAAAATTCCGGCTTGTGCATATTGAAAATCGCGCTCAGGGCCGCGCTGGCTAATCTTGGTCTGGTCGGCATCGGGGCCAAGCGGTAGAATTAGCACATCAGCATTTTCACGTTGATAATTGAATAATGCTAGCGCCTCAGGGCTTTCGAAATCAGCTTGATATAACTCGGCCTCAAAAGGCAGTAGTGCAATAACCGGTATGCCGAGCTGCATGGCCACTTTAGTTACCAGTTGATCGCTACCATCGGCTAACGAGGAAAGCAGACATAAGGGTAAATCCGGATAACGACGTTGCAAGTCAGTAAAAAACCTTTGGGTATGTGCTTGTATTGTTTCAAGCTCATCATCGCGAAGGTTACGATGTCCAGTGACACCGATTACCAAGTGCGTAGAAGACTGTATGTCAATGCGCTGACCCATTATCTATCTCGATGTAACCCACAATATATCCATTATAGGCAAGTTGCTATGGTTTGTAAGCTTCTTACTTTTTCATTGCTTGCCGATCTGCAAGCCAGTTTTGTATTTGTTGTTCACTTTCAAATTGCCCTAAGTGCCTTCGTATCAGACGGCCATCTGGGCTAATCAGCACCGTAAATGG
>JAYTOD010000205.1:0-3091 GCA_043747995.1 Arenimonas sp. | reverse complement strand
GACACCCCAGAAGCATTGCCCGCATTGACTGTGGATGAACCAACCATCAGCATGACGTTCCAAGTGAACAACTCACCGTTTGCTGGCAGCAAAGAGCATAGCGGCGGCAAGTTCATCACCAGCCGTCAAATCCGTGAGCGTTTAGAGCGCGAAACACTGCACAATGTGGCATTGAAAGTTGAAGAAGGCTCTGATCCTGATAAATTTCTGGTCTCTGGCCGTGGCGAGTTGCATCTTTCAGTATTAATCGAAAACATGCGTCGCGAAGGTTTTGAGCTCGCTGTATCGCGCCCAGAAGTTATCATCAAGGAAATTGACGGCCAGCAAATGGAGCCGGTTGAGCAATTAGTGGTTGATATCGAGGAAGTGCATCAGGGCGGCGTTATGGACAAGCTCGGCACGCGGAAAGCGCAGCTTAAGAACATGGAATCGGATGGCAAAGGGCGCGTACGCTTGGATTACATGATTCCAGCACGCGGCCTAATTGGCTTCCAAAATGAATTCCGCACATTAACCCAAGGTTCGGGTTTGTTATTTCATGTGTTTGACCATTATGGCCCGAAAGAACAAGGTGCAATCGCCAAACGCACGAACGGTGTGATGATTGCCAACGCACCGGGCACTACCCCAGCTTATTCACTTGGGCCGTTGCAAGAACGCGGCAAGCTATTCGCTGCCGAAGGCGATAATGTCTATGAAGGACAGTTGATTGGTATCCACTCGAAAGACAACGACTTAACCGTCAACGCCATCAAGCCTAAGCCACTAACCAATATGCGTGCTTCTGGCAAAGACGAATCCATCAAACTCAGCCCAGCAATTAAACACACGCTCGAACAAGCGCTGGACTTCATCGAAGACGACGAGCTAGTTGAAGTCACTCCAAAGGAAATCCGCCTGCGCAAGAAACACCTAACCGAAAGCGATCGCAAACGCGCTGGTCGCGGTTAAACAAACAAACCCTGCTTCGGCGGGGTTTTTTATCAAATAATTTTTAATAAATAGTAAGCTATCTTGAATGGAAATCGACAGTACCCTTTGGTTATTGACTGCCCTAGCCGGTTTTGCTGCAGGCTTTATTGATAGCATTGTCGGCGGTGGCGGCTTAGTTTTAACGCCAGCCATGCTAAATTTACATCCAAGCCTAACTATTTTGCAAGCCATTGCCACACAACGTACCAGTTCAATTTTAGGCACCTCTGTTGCTGCTTGGAATTACTTACGCACAATCCGCATTGAACGGAATATTATTTTACCGGCATGTTTTGCAGCACTAGGTGCTTCGGCTATTGGTGTGCAATTTGCAAAAAGAATTGACCCTGACATTTTGAAGTGGACGGTGTTGATTATTTGTTTGGTATTGGCAATTTACACGGCGTTACGTAAAGACTTTGGCTTGAAAGAGGATCGGCGTTTTCATCCAAAGCATGAAACACTTGCGGCCGTATCAATCGGCTTAGCCACTGGATTCTATAATGGCTTAATTGGTCCAGGCACGGGTACTATTATGGTATTTGCATTCGTTAGTTTTATGGGTTTGGACTTTCTGAAATCTTCCGCTGTATCCAAAGCCGCGAATGTATCGGCCGACTTAAGTTCATGGACAGTTTTAATGTTAGGCGGCTTTGTTTTCTGGACACTGGCTCTGCCTTTAATAATTGGCAATATGATTGGAAGTTATATCGGTAGCCATATGGCAATTCGCAAAGGACAAGCCTTTGTGCGTATCATTTTTCTAGTAGTTGTATTAGCGCTGATTGCAAGGCAAGCGTGGCAATTGCTAGTATCATGATTATCTAATGAATTAGGATATTTCATTTCTTTTAATTAACGTAAGCCATCTCTTTGCAACGCCTTCAACCAAAAAGTTTTAACGGCGTTTTTTGGTCAGCAGCTTTAAAACTTCCCCAATCGTACAATGCGATTCCAATGGGTGACGCAAATTTAGTTCCGAATGGATTCGGTAGACATTGCGGCGGCCGACGCGCTCACGGGTCAACGCGCCCGCCTCTTCCAACTCAGACACAATACGATGCACAGCACGCTCGGTGATACCAATCGTCTGGGCGATATCTCTCAGTGTCAAATCCTCATTGCCGGCAAGGCAGACCATGACATGGGTATGGTTGCTAAGGAATGTCCAGCCCGGGACAACTAGTGATTCAGCCAACATTTTGCTTCTCCGCTTGACAGCATGATTTGTATACTGCTATTATATTCATGTATTTAATTTCATGTATAGGATTTCAATTATGAACAACTCTGTTTCTACATTTTCACATGTTTCTGAACTGCCTGCATTGCTAATACCGGTCGCCGAAGGCGACGGCATCGGTCCGGAAATCATGTCGGCCACACTCGCAATCCTGAAAGCAGCCGACCCTAAACTTGACTTCAAGAAAGTCACGGTTGGCCTCAAAGCCTATGAGAGCGGGCTAATGTCCGGCATCGGCGATGATACCTGGCTGGCCATTAATGAACACAAAGCCATTCTAAAAGGACCGATAACCACGCCTCAGGGCGGCGGCTACAAAAGCGTCAACGTGACACTGCGCAAAACCTTAGGGCTTTATGCCAATCTTCGCCCCTGTGTTTCATACCATCCATACGTCACCGCTCTGCAGCCGTCCATGGATGTGGTCATCGTGCGCGAAAATGAAGAGGACACCTATGCTGGCATCGAGCACCGCCAAAGTGACGAAGTCTACCAATGTCTCAAACTGATCACTCGACCTGGTTGTGAACGTATCGTGCGCTATGCTTTCGAATATGCGCGTGCGCACAACCGAAAAAAAGTGACCTGTATGTCGAAAGACAACATCATGAAACTGACCGACGGCTTATTTCACAAAGTTTTTGATGAAATCTCCCTGCTGTATCCGGAAATCAGCACTAATCACATGATTATCGATATTGGGACAGCACGTATGGCCAGCCGACCAAGTGATTTTGATGTCGTTGTTACTCTCAATCTCTATGGTGACATCCTCTCCGATGTGGCCGCCGAAGTGGCGGGCTCCATCGGACTGGCCGGTTCATCAAACATCGGCCACGATTGCGCTATGTTCGAGGCGGTACATGGTTCGGCGCC
>JAYTOD010000204.1:0-2281 GCA_043747995.1 Arenimonas sp. | reverse complement strand
CCAAATCCGCCAGGAAAACCACCGCCCATCATGCCTTTCATGCCACGCATCATGCTTTTCATGCCGCCCCGCGACAGTTTCGACATCATGCCTTCCATCTGCTGATATTGCTTCAATAAGCGGTTGACATCGGCTGGCGTGGTTCCTGAACCGCGAGCAATCCGTGCTCGGCGCGAGCCGTTCAGCAAACCGGGGTTGCGACGTTCTTTTTTGGTCATCGAGTTGATAATGGCGATCATCCGTGGCATTTCTTTGCCGCTCACTTGGCTTTTGACATGATCAGGAATCTGCGCCATGCCCGGCAATTTATCCATTAAGCCCGATATACCGCCCATATTCTGCATTTGTACGAACTGTTCGCGCATGTCGTTCAGGTCGAATTTTTTGCCTTTGGCGATTTTTTCAGCCATTTTAGCGGCTTTTTCTTGATCAACCTGCGATTGCACCTGCTCAACCAAGCTAAGCACATCACCCATATCCAGAATTCGGCTGGCCGCACGGTCAGGGTGAAAAATATCCAAGCCGTCTGGTTTTTCACCGACACCGACAAATTTAATTGGCTTGCCGGTGATATGTCGCACCGACAAGGCCGCGCCACCGCGCGCATCGCCATCGGTTTTGGTTAAGATAACGCCGGTTAAAGGCAATACTTCGCTGAATGCTTTAGCGGTATTGGCGGCATCTTGGCCAGTCATCGCGTCAACCACAAACAAAGTTTCAACCGGATTGATGGCGGCATGCAGCTGCTTGATTTCGTCCATCATCGCCGCATCAATCGCTAAGCGTCCGGCGGTATCGAAAATCACAACATCGACATAGGTTTTGCGTGCTTCTAGCAAACAGGCTTTAGCAATATCCAGCGGCGAATCGGTATTCACGCTCGGGAAAAACGCCACCTCCACTTGCTTGGCCAAACTTTCCAATTGGGCAATGGCGGCTGGGCGATACACATCGCAACTCACCACCAAGACTTTCTTCTTGCGCTTTTCTTTCAGAAATTTCGCTAATTTCGCCACCGTAGTGGTTTTGCCCGCGCCTTGCAGACCGGCCATTAAAATCACTGCTGGCGCAGGTACGTTCAGATTTAACTCAACTGCTTCCGAGCCCATCACCGCAGTTAATTCATCTTGTACCACTTTAATCAGCGCTTGCCCTGGGCTTAAGCTGGTTAATACTTCCTGGCCCACCGCGCGAACTTTGATGCGCTCAATTAGCGCCATCACCACCGGCAAAGCCACGTCGGCTTCTAGCAAGGCAATGCGCACATCGCGCAGCGATTCTTTGATGTTGTCTTCGGTTAAACGACCCTTGCCGCGCAGGCGTTGCAAGGTGCCGGAAAGTTTTTGGGTCAGCGATTCAAACATACATAATCCTTAATTCAGGGATTCATTATACCTTGAAGCCTATTTTTCTATGGCATGTCGCAAAATCTGAGCTGATTGTGCCAAACTATTCGGCATGATCGTTACACTAACCACATTAATTGCACTTTCTGCCTATTTCATTAGCGCAGGGCTTTGGTATTCGCGACAGAAATCCGGCTTGGATAGCGTTTTCCCACAAGTATTTGCGGTGTTGGCTGTGTTGGCGCATGGCTTAACGCAAACTTTGTACTGGCTGGCTATTAATGGCCCGGATTTACATTTTTTCGCGGCCCTTTCGTGGATCAGTTTAGCGATGTCGGTGATGACCTTAGCACTGACCGCCAAGCAACGTTTGTCGGCTTTGGGCATTGTGGTGTATCCGATTGCCGCGCTTTGTTTATTCAGTAATTGGGCGTGGGGCACGCATGTGTACAACCCTTCCGATTGGCAACTGAAACTGCACGCCAGCTTTGCGTTGTTGGCGTATGCAAGCCTATCGATTGCGGCGCTTTTGGCCATGTTGTATTGGCTGCAAGACCGCGCCCTGCGAAACCGAAATATCAAACATTGGTTAAGCGCCTTAACGCCGCTGGTACAAACCGAGCAACTGCTGTTCAAAACATTAACTCTAAGCTGGCTTCTGCTCAGCTTAACCTTAGTGAGTGGGATGCTGTTTGTGGAAGACATGCTGGCCCAGCATTTATGGCATAAAACGGTGTTAACCATTTTAAGCTGGCTAACTTTGCTGATTTTGTTAATCGGCAGAAAGCGCCGTGGCTGGCGCGGCACTCGCGCCGTGCATTGGACACTCGGCGCAATGGCACTATTGGCACTGGCGTTTTTCGGCTCGAAGTTTGTGCTGGAGATGTTGTTGCATCGGTAGTTATTGCTGCGGTTGGGGCGAATAATCATTCGCC
>JAYTOD010000203.1:0-1999 GCA_043747995.1 Arenimonas sp. | reverse complement strand
CAGGCTTTGGCCGAACAAACCGACGATAAAGAACTTCAAGCGCACTTCACTCCGCTTGCAAAACAACTCGCTGACAACGAGCAAAAGATCATTGGCGAGCTCAAAGCAGTGCAAGGAAAACCGGTCGACATTGGTGGCTATTACTTTCCTGACCCAGAAAAAACTGAAGCAGTGATGCGTCCAAGTACAACGTTCAATGCGGCATTGGCGGCGATTAGCACTTAACTTTACTGAGAATGCAATATGACCCGACACTCTAAATTCCGTGCTTGCCCGTTATGCGAAGCCATCTGTGGTCTTGAATTGCAATTCGAGGGTGAAAAACTGATAGCAATTCGCGGCGATGATGCCGATCCGTTTAGCCGCGGACACATCTGCCCAAAAGGCAATGCCATTTTGGATTTGGAATCCGACCCTGATCGCTTGCGCAAACCGATGCGCCGCGTTGGCAATGAGTGGCAGGAAATTTCGTGGGATAAAGCATTCACCATGGCTGGCGAACAACTCGCTGCAATTCAAAAAAAATATGGTGCCAATAGCATTGGTGCGTATTTGGGCAACCCGAATGTGCACCATTTCGGGCATATTGCCTATTTGCCTTTTTTGCTGAAACTGATTCGCAGCCAAAATGTATTTAGTGCTTCGTCGGTGGATCAATGGCCGCATCAATTGGTCAATGCGCAAATGTATGGCCATCAATTTTTAGTACCTATTCCCGATATTGACCACACCGATTATTTTTTAATGCTGGGCGCTAACCCGATTACATCAAACGGCAGCTTGATGACGGTGCCTGATGTGAAAGAACGCATCAAGGCGCTAACGGCACGCGGCAAACTGGTGGTGATTGACCCACGCCGTACTGAAACCGCAGAACTGGCCAGCGAACATCACTTTATTAAACCCGCCAGCGATGCGTATTTTCTGATTGCATTCCTGCAAGCACTGATTAAAACCGGGCCACCGCGTATTGCAACGTATGCCGAAAAACTGTCTGATTTTGATACTGCATTGAGTGCAATCAAAAACTTTAAGCTTAGTGCTATTGAAACACTTACCGGCATTTCCTCTAACACCATTGAACACATGGCTAGCGATTTTTATCGCGCTGAAAAAGCGGTGGTATATGGCCGCATGGGCGTGTCGGTGCAGGCGCATGGCACGCTTTGCCAATGGCTGATGCAGCTGATTAACATTTACACCGGTAACTTAGATAAAGTCGGTGGCGCGTTAGTGAATGATGCGGCATTGCCCATCACTGGCAAGGGCACCTCGCCCGGTGCACGAGGTCGCTGGCACAGCCGTGTGCGTGGTCTACCAGAATTCGCTGGCGAATTGCCGGTATCAGTATTGTGCGAAGAAATTTGCACCGAAGGTGAAGGCCAGATTCGCGCCTTGATTACCAGTGCCGGCAATCCAGTATTGTCCACACCCAATGGCCAAGCCTTGGATGCGGCCTTGGAAAAATTGGATTTCATGCTGAGCATGGATATCTATATTAATGAAAGCACGCGGCATGCCGATTTGATTCTGCCACCAGCATCATTTTTAACTCAAGACCATTACGATTCAGTATTTAATGCCTTTGCAGTACGCCGTGTGGCGCGTTTAAGCCAACCGATTCGCAAACGCGCAAGTGATGAACGTGCCGACTGGGAAATCATCAATGGTGTTGGCGCGGCTTTTGCAAAAGCAATAGGCAAAGACTGGCAAACACTGCCACCACCAAAACAAATGATTGCGATGGGCTTAGCACGCGGGAATTCTGGTTTAAGCATGCAAGATTTGGAAACTGCCGAACACGGCATTGATTTAGGGCCATTGCGCCCGTCATTACTGCAACGCTTGGAAACTGCTAGTGGAAACATTGATACTGCGCCAGAATTATTCATGCAGGCCTTGGCTGCGTTAAGCTCTGAAAGCATCAACACCGACAAAACTGCTTTGCAGCTAATTGGCCGCCGCGATATTCGTAGCAATAATTCATGGATGCACAATT
>JAYTOD010000202.1:0-7177 GCA_043747995.1 Arenimonas sp. | reverse complement strand
TACCCCGACCCAACCCAATTCGATCCGGAATCGGATTATTGGGACCCAAAAGCCACACTGGAAAAGCCACGCTGGTTTTTAGTGGATGTATCCTTCGAGCGTAAATTCAGCGCTGTGCTCAGCCTTGAAACATTAAAAGCTAATGCCGATATTCTTGGCGATTTTGTGTTGCTCAACCGCGGCACACGCCTGTCTGTTTTACCCGTAAGCAAAGCCCAATGGCAAACCATTTTAAAACTGGAACCAAAATAATGACTCCCGAACAAGGCAAACAGGCTTCGGCCGAACGCGCACTCGACTTCGTGCAAGATAACTCTGTTGTTGGCGTTGGTACCGGCTCAACGGTGGCGTATTTTATTCAAGGCTTAGGCCGCATAAAATCGCGCATTGAAGGCGCAGTATCAAGCTCCGAGCAGAGCACCAAATTGCTGAAAGAACTCGGCATTTCGGTATTCGATTTAAACGCCACAGGGCCGCTGGATTTGTATGTGGATGGCGCCGATGAATGCGATACGCGTAATCGTTTAATCAAAGGCGGTGGCGCAGCCTTAACCCGCGAAAAAATCATCGCCGCGGCTAGCAAACAATTCGTCTGCATCATTGACCCGAGCAAGCTGGTGCCGCTGCTGGGTAGATTTCCAGTGCCAGTGGAAGTAATCCCGATGGCGCGTTCGCACGTGGCACGCGAAATCGTCAAGCTCGGCGGCCAACCCATCTGGCGCGAGAATGTGGTCACCGATAATGGCAATTGGATTCTTGATGTACATAACTGGCAGATTACCGATCCAGTGCTACTAGAAAGCCAACTTAACCAAATCGTTGGCGTTGTCTGCAATGGACTTTTTGCCGCTCGTTGCGCTGACCTGGTGATTACCGGCGGTGAGATTCGGAAATAAATTAATTAGTAAATTTCGGTAACAAAAAAACCCGCTTTTCAGCGGGTTTTTCATTTGATGCAAGAAACCGATTAACGTTTCGAGAACTGAGTAGCGCGACGTGCTTTGCGCAAGCCCACTTTTTTACGTTCCACTTCACGTGCATCGCGGGTAACAAAACCGGCTTTGCGTAATTCTGGCTTCAATGTTTCGTTGTATTCAATCAAGGCGCGGGCGATGCCCAAACGGATTGCGCCAGCTTGGCCAGTAATACCGCCGCCTTCAACTGTCACTTTGACGTCAAAGCTTTCGGTGTTGTTGGTCAGTTCCAAAGGTTGGCGAACGATCATACGCGAGGTTTCGCGACCGAAGAACTCGTCAATAGCGCGACCGTTAATAACGATGTTGCCAGTGCCCTTGCGCAAGAATACGCGAGCTGTGGAAGATTTGCGGCGACCGGTGCCGTAGTTTTGCTGTGCAGCCATGATGTATTTACCTATAACCTTAAATGTCCAGCACTTTTGGCTGCTGGGCGGAGTGTGGGTGTTCGGAGCCTTTGTAGACTTTCAGCTTCGAGAACATAGCGCGACCAAGCGGGTTTTTCGGCAACATGCCTTTCACGCTGGTTTCAATAACGCGCTCTGGATGGGCGTCCAAGGCTTGACCAAGGGTTTCTGATTTCAGATTACCGATGTGGCCAGTAAAACGATAGTACATTTTGTCTTGCAGTTTTTTACCGGTGACGGCAATTTTTTCTGCATTGATGACAACAATATAATCGCCAGTGTCCACGTGCGGTGTGAATACAGGCTTATGCTTACCGCGCAAGCGGCGCGCAAGTTCCGAGCACAAACGACCGAGTGTTTTGCCGCTGGCATCTACGATGTACCAGTCTTGCTGAACAGTTTCGGATTTGGCGCTGATGGTCATGGCTTTCATGACAGGCTCCAACAAAATCAAGTGAATAAGAAGCGGAATAATACCTTGAATTTTAGCTTCGCGCAAGCCCTACTGCACTCCGTGTTAGCATTTAAGCCATGAAATCCTCTCTAAGTAGCAGCTATCGTTCAGATTTAGCTCAGCAATGCGTGAAGTGCGGATTATGCCTGCCGCATTGCCCAACCTATGCCATAGCGCAGAATGAAGCCGAATCCCCGCGTGGGCGAATTGCACTGATGTCGGCGCTTGCTGATAGCCCCGCTTTATTTGGCTTAGCCGCACAGCAATCGCTTGATAATTGTCTAGCTTGCCGGCGCTGTGAGAGCGCTTGCCCGGCGCATGTACCCTACTCTGAACTGCTCATTAAGACGCGCGCAGCGGTTAAACCAACATTATCTTGGCGGGTAAAGTTAACGCTTTTCTTGATGGCGCATAAAGCATGGCTGAACAGCACATTGCACATCTATCGCAAACTTTACACAGTATTGCCGAGCGCTTTAAAACTGCTACCCAAACCCGATGTTACAGATAATCCTGCGCTTCTTACGCACGCAACGAAAAGCCATAGCGCGCTGTTCTCTGGCTGTGTGGCCGATGTTTATGAGCAAAATGTTCGACTTTCATTGCAAAAAATACTCGGTGCACTAGGCGAAGCAATTGACATTCCAAGCGCGCAAGTGTGTTGTGGACAAGCCGCTATGCATGCCGGTGATGCGCGTGGCGCAGAGCGACTTGCTGCAAAAAATCGGCATGAGTTCAGCAACTATGACCAGCTATTAGTTTTAGCGAGCGGCTGTTTCAGTGCACTGCAAGAATCCGCTGGCATTCCGGTATTGGATGCTTTGCAATACCTGCAGCAACACAGCAAGCGCATACCATTTAACTCAGCAAAAGGCGTGCATATTGCTTTTCATGTTCCGTGCACGGCAAACTTTCACCAGCAACAGCACGCAGTCTTGGCGCTACTCAAGCAAATACCGGATTTGCGCATCAGTATAATCGCTGATCAAGGCTGTTGCGGTGCAGCGGGTCTTCACCTACTCGCTCAGCCCGAACGCGCCAATCAGCTTAGAAGCACGATTATCGCGGCAGCGCAGGCCAGTGGCGCTAGCCTGTTGTTATCGCAAAATATCGGTTGCCGTTTGCATTTTATGAATGCCACAGAAATACGTGTTCTGCATCCACTCGAATTTATGGCACAATTTCTTTATGACTCTGAAACGCCAACACTCTCCTCTTGATCGCCTGTTGGGCGAACTGCAGCACGCATTGAACACCACGGCCGGAAACACCGTAGCGCAACGGGATAATCCTGCTGTAGACAATCTCGACCTAGAAATGTCTCCAGAACAACTTAAGCATAGTGCCGGTTTAATGCGCATTAACCACACTGGTGAGGTTTGTGCCCAGGCTTTGTATCTGGGTCAGGCGCGGGTGGCAAAAACTGACGAAACCCGAGCACAGCTATTGCATGCCGCAGGCGAAGAAGCCGATCATTTAGCGTGGTGCGAAAGCCGCTTGAAAGAACTCAACAGCACGCCAAGTGTATTCAATCCATTGTGGTATTTAGGCAGCTACGCTATTGGTCTTGGTGCTGGCTTAAAAGACGATGCTTGGAATTTAGGTTTTGTGTCGGAAACCGAACGACAAGTGGAAGCACATTTAGCCGAGCACCTAGATACCCTGCCCGCCGAAGATCTGCGTAGTCGTTCAATTCTTAAGGTGATGAAAGCAGATGAAGCGCGCCATGCCGAACACGCCGAAGCACATGGCGCACGCAAACTACCAGAACCTATTCCGCGCTTGATGGCTTTATCATCACGCCTCATGAAAACTATCGCCTATCGAATTTGATTGGTTAAAAAAACCCGCAGATGCGGGGTTTTTGTTCAATTATTTAACCGATGGCGGATGAGCCTGTCGAAGCCTAATCGGTTAAATTTCGGCCATGATACAGTTCAGCGATTTCGCGTTTAACCTGCAACTCAATACGCTGGCGTTCTTTGAAGCTTAGACTCTTGGCCTTACCTTCAAACAAATAAGTATCTAAATCGAATTCCTTGACGTGCATCTTGGTGTGAAACAGGTTCTCCTGATACACATTGACATCCATCATTTCGTAGAAAGAGCGTGAATCTTTAGCCAAGAAATCTTGGATGGAATTGATCTTGTGGTCGATGTAATGTTTTTTACCTTTGATATCGCGGGTAAAGCCGCGCACCCGGTAATCCATCACCACAATGTCGGAGTCAAAACTCTCAATCAGGTAATTCAGCGCTTTCAGCGGTGAAATTACCCCGCAAGTGGCTACGTCGATATCGGCGCGAAAAGTAGCAATACCATTATGCGGATGGGTTTCTGGATAGGTATGCACGGTGATATGGCTCTTATCTAAATGCGCGACCACCGCTTCAGAAATCAGCTCTTTACCAGCGGCTTTTTTATCGATAATAGGCTCTTCAGAGATCAGAATCGTGACCGATGCGCCTTGCGGGTCGTAATCTTGTCTGGCCACATTCAGCACATTGGCCCCAATGATATTGGCCACTTCAGTCAATATTTGGGTTAATCGCTCGGCATTATAGACTTCATCAATATATTCGATATAGCGTTGCCGCTGCTCTTCTGAAGCGGCGTAGCAAATATCATAGATGTTGAAGCTCAAGGATTTGGTTAGGTTATTGAACCCTTGCAGGCGTAATCGAGGCAGTGGCTTGACCAACGCAGTATTCCTTAAATAGGATTGAATGGTGAGGCGCAATTATCGGATATCTACCTCTAAATGCAAGCATTTTTTTCTGAACAGCCTCAAACACTTGAGCTACAAGTGCCAGTGGGGTTATGCTAGAACAGTTAAATATAGGTTTTTACTAAAATCATGTCTGAAGTAACGGTACCAAAAATCCTTGTTCCGATTGAGCCAATTAAGAGCCCATTGGCTTTAGATGTGGCATCCATGAATGCATTTTTGAGCCACACACACCGCCGCAAATACCCTTCACGCACTGATGTATTTCGGCCTGGCGATATGGCCAACACACTTTTTTACGTGGCGAGCGGATCGCTTAGCGTCATTACCGAAGAGCCTGATGGTCGTGAGCTAGTACTTGGTTATATAAACCAAGGTGAATTCATTGGCGAGTTAGGCCTTTTTTATAAAACCGACAAGCGCGAAGTGGTGCTGCGAACGAAAACAGTCTGCGAATTAGCTGAAATTGGTTATGAGCAATTACAAGAGCTTTTTGCAGGGCCGCTATTGAATGAATGTCCAAAAATTATATACGCCATCGGTGCGCAAATATCTAAGCGTTTGCTAGACACCAGCCGTAAAGCTAGCCGTTTAGCGTATCTCGATGTCGCTAATCGAATTTTGAGGACTCTGCATGATTTATGCCAGGAACCTGATGCGTTGTCGCACCCAAAAGGTTCGCAGATAAGAGTATCTCGGCAAGAGTTGTCTCGTATCACCGGTTGCTCGCGTGAAATGGCTGGACGTGTATTGAAACAGCTGGAAGAACAAAATTTATTGCAAGCACACGGCAAAACTATTGTAGTGTTCGGTACCCGCTAGAAAAATAATTTTTTCAATTCCAAGCCAGGGTCTGGCGCACGCATCATCGCTTCGCCAACTAAAAAAGCATGCACGCCTTTGCTGCGTAGTAAATCCACATCTTCGCGGCTTAAGATGCCGCTTTCAGTAACAATCAGCTTATTGGCTGGAATTTTTTTTTGCAGCTTCATAGTTGTTTTTAGGCTAACTTCAAAGGTGCGCAGGTTACGATTATTGATACCAAGCATGGGTACATCCACTTGCAATGCGCGTTGCAGTTCTTTGTCGTCATGCACTTCTAGCAGCACATCCATTTGCAACATCTGCGCCAATTGCGCATAGCTGTGCAATTGTGTATCGTTTAAGGCAGCCACAATTAGCAACACACAATCAGCGCCCAAGGCGCGCGCTTCATAAATCTGATATTCCTCTACGATAAAATCCTTGCGCAAAATCGGCAGATTACAGGCATCTTGTGCTTGCTTTAGATAAGCATCGCTACCTTGAAAAAAATCGATATCGGTGAGTACCGACAAACACGCCGCGCCAGCTGCCGCGTACGAATGGGCAATTTCCGCTGGCAGAAAATGCTCACGAATCACGCCCTTGCTTGGGCTGGCTTTCTTGATTTCGGCAATCACTGCTGGCTTGCCATCGGCAATTTTGCGCTGCATGGCGGCCACAAAACCACGCGGTTCGGGCATGTAATTACAAGCCTCAATTAGCTGCGCCTGCGAAATACATTGTTTACGACTGATAATTTCTTGGTGTTTGCGCGCTAAGATGCGCATCAATATATCTGACATTAGCTGCCACCCAAGGCCTTGGTGGTTTCTACAAACTGCTTCATCTTGGCTAAAGCGGCACCCGAGCGCATCACCGCCTTGGCTTTCTCCAAGCCATCAGCAATCGATTTAGCCTGGCCCGACACATACAAGGCCGCACCGGCATTAAGTGCAACAATATCGTGCGCCACACCGGATTCTTCACTGAGTGCACTGATTAGCATGGCGGCCGATTGCTCAGCGTTTTCAACGCGCAAGGAGCGTGTGGAGGCCATAGTTAAGTTGAAGTCTTCAGGGTGGATTTCGTATTCGCGAATTTGCCCGCTGCGCAATTCACCGACTAAGGTTGAAGCGCCCAAGGAGATTTCGTCCAAACCATCGCGGCCATACACCACCAGCGCGCGCTCAGCGCCTAAGCGCTGCAAAACACGAATTTGGATGCCAACTAAATCGGCATGGAACACGCCCATCAACACATTCGGCGCGCTGGCCGGATTGGTGAGCGGGCCAAGGATATTGAAAATAGTACGCACACCCATTTCCTTACGCACCGCCGCCACATGCTTCATGGCCGGATGATGATTAGGCGCATACATAAAACCAATGCCAGTTTTATTCAAACTCGACGCCACTTGCGCGGGGCTCAGCTCGATGTTTACGCCTAACGCTTCCAGCACATCGGCGCTGCCCGATTTGGACGAGACACTGCGATTGCCATGTTTGGCAATCTGCGCGCCGGCAGCGGCTGCCACAAACATCGAAGCCGTGGAAATATTGAAGGTGTGTGCACCATCGCCGCCGGTGCCAACAATATCCACCAAACCGACGCCGGGCGGTGTGGGTACTTTAACGGCGAATTCGCGCATCACCTGCGCCGCGCCAGTGATTTCGCCAATGGTTTCTTTTTTAACGCGAAGACCCGTTAAGATGGCGGCAATCATTACATCGGATACATCGCCGGCCATAATTTGGCGCATCACTGCCACCATTTCATCGTGGAAAATTTCGCGGTTATCGATGATGCGTTG
>JAYTOD010000201.1:0-2079 GCA_043747995.1 Arenimonas sp. | reverse complement strand
GAATATGGCCAACGTTTGAAACATCAGCAGCGTAATATTGGCGCATCCAAGCAACACGTTAATGTTGGTGTTGCATTGCTACAGGGCGCCGCCACCGGTGGTTGGCAAGCCAGTGGTGTTGAAGCGCGCGATGATGAAATTGAACTGGATGCCGAAACGCCGGCTTTGTATCACTGTACGCCGGATAATTTGGCTGACCGTTTTATTTTTGCCGGAAATCGACCCTTAATTCGCACGGTAAAATCGCTCGGCTTAGTGCGCGTTGAGCAGGGCCAGCATGTATTCCGCCGGCCATTTGAAGCGGCTTATAAATTGGCGTTGGGGCAGCTTTTAGATGACACATAAAATGCTCAACTTTACAGCTACTGATTTGAATTAATGATTACGCGCTTGCCACGATGGGTGCTTTTATACGCTTGGATATTGGCGTTTATGGCTGGCATCATTAATGTGGTGGGCTTCATGAGTTTTGAGCATCAAGCCATCACGCATTTAACCGGTACTACCTCGATGTTGAGTGCAGCCATTGCCGATACGAATCTGTCTTTAGCATTGCACTTGCTATGTATTATTGCTTCGTTTTTTTTAGGCGCGGTGGTTAGCGGTGTGATTGTCCGCGATAGTACCTTGAAGCTTGGCTTGCGCTACGGTGTGGCATTGTTAATTGAATCGGCGGCCTTGGTATTGGCAGTGTATTTTCTTAAGCAACAATCACCAATCGGCATCTATCTGGCGGGCGCTGCCTGCGGCTTGCAGAATGCTATGGCTTCAACGTTTAGTGGTACCGTTATCCGCACTTCGCACGTGACCGGCATGTTCACCGATTTAGGTATTTTTCTTGGCCACTATATGCGCGGTGTGGCGATTGAACGCCGCCGACTAATTTTGAGTGTAGTGGTTATTTCAGGTTTTTTTAGTGGCGGTATTTCAGGTGCATTGGGTTTTGGTGTCTGGCATTATTCGGTACTGTATGTTCCTGCGTTGATTGCTTTTGCTTTAGCCATGATTTATGGGTATTATCGACGTCATAATCACCCCATTTATTAGTCGAGGAGAACAGCCATGTTCAGTGTTGTATTAGCAGCAGTTTTAAGCCAAGCGCCTGCTGTTGCGCCTGTTGCCTCGGTAACGTCCGTGCTTGCTCCTGTTGAGCAGAGCGCGCCTGTTTCTATACTTGCACCGTTGCCAGATGCCAATGCGGTGAAAGAGGGTAAGAAAGTGGCTAAGTATGAAGGCCGCGAAGGCTGTGTTGAGCAAACCGGTTCGCGTATCAAACGTCGCGATAAAGCCACTTGCAATAATGGCCGCTCCATTAGCCAAGAAGACATTGAACGCGCGGGTGGGCAGTTTGGTCCAGCAATTGCGCCTCCGATTCCAGCCGCTGCAGGGTATTAATATAAGGCATTCTATAATGCGTAAACTTCTAGCGCTGGCTTTCAGCGCGTTGTGTGTATTTTCGCCAATCACGCAGGCGATGAATGATACTGAACTGAAAGCAATCGTTGAACAACGCTTGCTTGGCGACCGCAGCGGCGCATGTTTCGCTGTAGCAGTCATTGAGAAAACGGTATCTCGCGCCACGGTATGTGCCAATCCAAAAGACGTAAAACGCATTTCAGCGCAATCTGCGTTCGAAATTGGTTCGGTGACTAAAACCATGACCTCGGCTTTATTAGCCGATTTAATTTTGCAGGGCAAAGCCTCGCTCGATGATCCGTTGGCAAGCTATCTGCCGGCTGGAACTTTTGTGCCAATGTTTGAAGGCAAGCCTATCTTGCTGAAACACTTGGTTACGCACACATCGGGTTTGCCGGTAGTGCCTGATTTCAGCACCGCTAAAAGTGCGGATAATCCGTATGCCGAGATTGATGATGCGTCACTGTTGAAAACATTATCAGGCGCAAAATTGTTGCGTGCGCCGGGTGCGCAATACGAGTATTCGAATTACGCCATGATGTTGCTCTCAAGTTTGATTGCAAAACGCGCTGGTGTGGATTTTGAAACCTTACTGCAAACGCGTTTGTTTGCCCCAGTTGGCATGCCGAACAGTTACATCAATCAAAAACCTAAAACGGTGTT